>DASUAN010000282.1:0-2259 GCA_035763765.1 Candidatus Deferrimicrobiaceae bacterium | reverse complement strand
TCTTCCAGGAGGACAGCCATCCCGACGCGATTCATCCCCTGCAGAGCCTGCAGTGGCACCCGGACCGGGAGCGGATCGTTTCGGAACTGGCCCGCCATATCCGGGCGATCAAGGATCCCCGGGTCCAACCATCCACGGAAGGGAAGGACCTGGACCCCCTGATCCGAAGGATCACGGAGGGCTACCCGAGCTGGTTCGGTCTCCCCGTCATCGTCCGGCAGGAGTGCATCGGGTACTTCCTCCTCGGATCGAAGAGGAAAACGATCTACTCCACGGAGGATCTGCGCTTCTTCCAGGCCCTGTTCGCCCAGATCGCCGGCCACATCCGGAACCTGATCCTTCGCGAGGCGGAGGTCCGCAGGTTCCACCAAGAGCCCGAGGAAGCGGTCTCCCGCGGGGGAATCATGGGACAAAGCAAGAAGATCCGGGAGGTCTACGACCTGATCGATCTCGTGGCCACGTCCGACACCACGGTCCTCATCACGGGGGAGAACGGAACCGGAAAGGAGCTGGTGGCCCGGGCGATCCACCACCAGAACGTCCGCCGCAGGGGTCCCTTCGTGGTGGCCAACTGCTCGGCGTATTCGCCGACGCTTCTGGAAAGCGAGCTGTTCGGGCATGAAAAAGGCGCCTTCACCGGGGCGATCCGCCAGAAGAAGGGGCGGATCGAGCGCGCCCACGGAGGGACGCTTTTCCTGGATGAAATCGGGGATATCTCCCTGGCCACGCAGGTCCTCCTGCTCCGGTTTCTGCAGGACCGCTGCTTCGAACGGGTCGGAGGGGAAGAGACGAACGAAGTCGATGTCCGGGTCCTGGCGGCGACCAACCGGGACCTGATTCGCGAGGTGGAAGAGGGACGGTTCCGGGACGACCTCTATTACCGGCTGAACGTCTTCTCCATCCATATCCCTCCCTTGCGCGAACGAAAGGAGGACATCCCGATCCTCTCCCGGCATTTCCTCGCCCGGTTCAGTGGAAAGGAAGGGAAGGCGACCCCGAGGATCTCCCCGGACGCCATGCAGGCGATGATGGATTACCAGTGGCCCGGAAACGTCCGGCAGTTGGAGAATGCCTTGAGCTACGCCGTCATCCTCTGCCAGGGAGCGGAGATCCTGACCCGGCATCTGCCACCTTTTCTGAAGAATTCCGGCGGGGATTCCGCCGGAGTCTCCCTTTCGGAATTGGAGCGGAGGATCATCCTGCGGGCGCTGGAGGAATCGTCCTGGAACAAGCACGAGGCCGCGCGCCGGCTCCAGGTGAGCCGGAGTACGCTGTACAGCAAGATGCGCCGGTATCGCCTGGAGAAGAACGCCGGGCATGGCTGATGGAAAAAGATCGGGGAGTCGGATTTCATGCACTTCCGAAATTCTTGAACTCCCCTTGAATGAAAGAGCAATTCCCCGGCAAGGGTCCGATGTCGTACATTGCCGGCATGCCTTCTTGACGGCTCCATCCTTGCCGCATTCGGGCTGACCCCCTCGACATCCCCATAATCCATCAGGAATCAGGAAACGCCACCCGTCGAGGGTCGGGATTTCCCCACCTGGCACGCTTCTTGTTCCTTTTTATGATGATTTCACCTGCATTGAATCCGTACAGCCATTTCGTAGCGGACGGTGACGGCGATCATCATCTCGGGGATGGCAACCGGCGGAGACGGTCCCGGCGTAAGGATAGGAGAAGTCTGCCGGATCGCATCGCCACGCAAGGAGGGACGCCATGGAACTTCATCTGGCAGGGACCGAGGTGCACGAACTCAGGGAGACCCTAGAGAGCGTTCTTTCGGGCCTCCAAAGGGAAATCGCCGCCCAGAAAGGCGCGGAAGCCCGCAAAGCACTCGAGACGCGGAGGGACACGATTCGGTCCATTTTGGAAAAATTCCCCGTCGGACTGACCGAGGTGGGGTAGGAATGCGGGTCTACTCCCACGCAGAACCGCTGCCGGGGGGAATCCCCGATCCGCAAAGGGGGGTGATGCTGACGCATGGAACATTTCTGCCAGGAGAGGTCACGCGGCGCATTTTTTTTTACGAGATCCTGCATGCCGAAACGTGACGGAAGACTCCCCAGCAACCTATAGACGGGAGGTTGGACGATGGCGAGAGAAAAAAGGGAAGTGGAAATCAAGAGTCGGGCCGACACCCTCACTTTGACCAGTCCCGAGGTGAGGCCTTGGCCCGTGACGCCGCCCCCTCCGCAGGAGGAAGTCCTGAAGGTCTACGCGAAGCGGAAGGCGGAGGAGTTCGGCAAATGGTGCGAG
>DASUAN010000281.1:0-8350 GCA_035763765.1 Candidatus Deferrimicrobiaceae bacterium | reverse complement strand
GCGTGCATCGTCCTCGATTTCGGCACCGCGACGACCTTCGATTACATCTCCCCCGGCGGGGACTACATGGGCGGGGTCATCGCCCCCGGGGCGAACATCTCCGCCGAGGCGCTCTTCCGGCAGGCGTCGAAGTTGCCGCGGGTCGAGATCGCGAAGCCCCCGACCGTGATCGGGAAAAACACGGTGTCGGCCATGCAGTCGGGGATCTTCTTCGGCTACCTTTCCCTTGTCGAGGGGATCATCGACCGGATCCGGAAGGAGGTGCGCACCGATCCGATCGTCGTCGCCACCGGCGGATTGGCCGGCGCCATCGCCGGCGAGTCCTCCAAAATCCAGGTAATTGATGAGAATTTGACTCTTGAGGGGCTGCGTATTATATACGAGAGAAACCGGGCGCCCGCCGCATGACGGGGAACGATTTTCGCAGGAGGGAGAAGGCGACGTGGACATCCATCAACTGAGGAATGTGGGGATCATCGCCCACGGAGGCGCGGGGAAAACGACCCTGGCGGAGGCCCTTCTGTTCAACGCAAAGGCGACCGAGCGGATGGGGAGAGTGGACGACGGCAGCTCCAACTTCGACTACGACCCGGAGGAGATCCGCCGCCAGATCACGATCAGCACGTCCTTTCACCATTACAACTGGAACAAGGTCGAAGTAACCGTGGCCGACACGCCGGGCTACATCAATTTCGAGGCCGATACGCATGCCTGCCTGCGCCAGCTGGACGGGGCGGTTCTCGTGGTCAACGCGGTCTCCGGCGTGGAGGTGCAGACCGAAAAGATGTGGCACCTGGCGTGCGACACGGGGGTCCCGGCGATCGCGTTCGTTTCCAAGATGGACCGCGAGCGGGCGGACTTCGCCAAGGCGGTCGAGGAGATTTCCGACATCCTCAAGGTTCACGCGGTCCCGGTCCAGATCCCCATCGGCGCGGAGGCCGGGTTCCGCGGGGTCGTGGATCTCTTCGGCATGCGGGCCTACGTCTACAAGGGGGAGACGGGCGAGTTCGAGACGGCCGACATTCCGAAGGAACTGGCGGACGCCGCGGCCAAGGGACGGGAGAAGGTCGTGGAGGCGGCCGCGGAATCCGACGACTCCCTCCTGGAGAAGTATCTCGAGGGGTCTGCCCTGACGGAGGAGGAGATCCGGAAGGGGTTCACCGCCGGCGTACGGGCGATGAAGGTCCTCCCGGTCCTGTGCGGGTCGGCGCTGCGCAACATCGCGATCCACCCGGTTCTCGACATGATCAACTTCGTGCTCCCCGACCCCTCCTACCGAAAGGAGAGGAAGGGGACGAACCCGAAGAAGAAGACCGAAGAGGTAAGGCCGATCTCCGCCGATGCGCCGTTCTCCGCCGTCGTGTTCAAGACGCTTGCCGACCCCTATGCGGGGAAGCTCTCCATCTTCAAGGTCTGCTCCGGGACGCTTTCGCCCGACGTGTCCCCGCTCAACACCGGGAAGAACGCGACCGAGCGGATCGGCCAGATCTTCCGCCTGGAGGGGAAGAAGCAGAAACCGGTCGGGTCCGCCTCGGCGGGGGAGATCGTCGCGGTTGCCAAGTTCAAGGAGACCTCCACCGGGGACACGCTCTGCGATCCGAAGAACCCCATCCTCTATCCGCCGCCTCCCGCGGTGGAACCGGTGATCTCCTTCGCGATCCGTCCGAAGAGCCGGTCCGACGAGGACAAGCTGGGCAGCTCCCTCTCGAGGATGATCGAGGAGGATCCGACCCTCCAGTTCGGGAAGGACGCGCAGACCCGGGAGTTCATCCTCTCCGGGATGGGAGAGGTCCACCTCGAGGTGGCGGTCGAGAAGCTCCGCCGCCAGTTCGGCGTCGAGGTGGAATTGCGGACCCCCAAGATCCCGTACAAGGAGACGATCAAGGGAACCGCGGAGGCCCAGGGGAAGTACAAGAAGCAGACGGGGGGCCGCGGACAGTATGGCGACTGCTGGCTCCGGGTGGAGCCCCTCCCCCCCGCCGCGGGCTTCGAGTTCGTCAACGCGATCGTCGGCGGGGTGATCCCCCGGCAGTACATTCCCGCCGTCGAGAAAGGGGTCGTGGAGAGGATGGCCAAGGGCGTCGTCGCCGGGTATCCCGTGGTCGACGCCAAGGTGACCGTGTTCGACGGATCGTTCCACACGGTCGACTCCTCCGAAATGGCGTTCAAGATCGCGGGATCCCTCGGGTTCAAGAAAGCGGCGCTCGATGCGAGACCGGTGCTGCTCGAGCCGATCACCGAGATGGAGATCGTCGTCCCGGAGGAGCATGTCGGAGACATCATCGGCGACCTGAACAGCCGGCGGGGCCGCGTGCTGGGGGTGGAGGTTCGGGGGAGAAGCCAGATCGTGAAGGCGCTCGTTCCGCTGGCGGAGGTCCTTCGGTATTCCTCCGATCTTCGGTCGATCACCTCGGGCAGGGGGCAATTCACCATGCGGATGGCCATGTACGAGGAAGTGCCGGCCGCGATCGCGGAGAAGATCATCACCGAGGTCCGGAAGGAGTTGGGAGAAGAAGTCGAGGAGTGACGGGAGTGGAGGTTCGAAAAGTACGGGTCAGCCTGACCAAGGACCTTCCGATCGGCGACGAGATCCGGGTGTCGCTGCAGTCGTACATCGCCAAGCTGACGGTGCCCCAGAAGGTCGAGCTTGCCACGAAGGGAAACAGGGAGGTTCGCCTGATCCTCTCCCGGGATCCGAGCAGCATCGTCGCCCGGGCGGTCGCGAACAGCCCCCGGCTCGCCGAGTCCGACGTGATTTCGTACGCCGGATCCGCGCTGACGAACGAGGAGATCCTCCGCATGGTCGCGGAGAGCAAGGAGTGGGCGAAGAACAACCGGGTGAAGGTGCTCCTCGCTTCGAACCCGAGGACCCCGCCCGCGGTCGCGATGCGCTTTCTCGCGCACCTGCCCATCAACGAACTGAACCTCCTGGCCCGCAACCGGAACGTATCGATGCTCATCCGGCGGGAGGCGAGGCGGCGAGTGATCCTGAGTCGGAAATAGGGGAGAGCAAATGGCGCTTTTCAATTACGCAACGAGGGACCTGAGCGCAAAGGTCGTCTATTACGGTCCCGGACTGTCCGGCAAGACCACGAACATCGAAATGGTCCATAAGATTCTCCGGCCGGAACAGAAGGGGAGGCTGATCTCCCTGCCCACCGAGACCGACCGCACGCTCTTCTTCGACTTCCTTCCCCTTGACCTGGGCCAGATCAAGGGGTTCAAGGTTCGGTTTCACCTCTACACGGTTCCCGGGCAGGTCTTTTACAACGCCACGAGGCGCCTGGTCCTCCAAGGCGTGGATGGGGTGGTCTTCGTCGCGGATTCTCAGGTCGATATGATGAGCAGCAACGTGGAGAGCCTGAAAAACCTGCGGGACAACCTCGCCAGCTACGGAAAGAAACTCGAGGGTCTTCCCTTCGTGATGCAGTACAACAAGCGCGACCTGCGGAACATCGCTTCCGTGAAGGAGTTGAACGCTCACCTGAACGATCTGGGCGTTCCCTTCTTCCAGGGGATCGCCAAGAACGGCGTCGGGGTGACGGAAACGCTGGTGGCCATTTCGCGCCTGGTCTTTACCCACCTTCGCAAGACCCTCCTTATGCCGGGGGAAACCCTCGAGGAGGAGGCCGGGGAGATCGCGGAGGTCGGCAAAAAGACCGTGCCGGGGGAGGCGGAGCCGTTGGAGGAGATTTCCGAGATCGAGGAGATCCCCGAGGTGCAGGAGACCCCGGTGATCGAGGAGATTCCCGAGGCCCCGAAATCCCCGAAGCCGCCGGAGAAGATTCCCGAACCTGCGGCTGCGGCCGTCGCGCAGAGCGTACCGGAGGAAGAAGAGGCCCCGCCGGTCCAGGAGATCCCCGAGACCACGGAGGTCCCGGAAGGCGTGGAACTGATCGTTCCTCCGAGGGAGGTTTCCCCGGCATCGTTGCCCGAGGAATTCCCGGCGGAGCCAGAAGAAGTTCGGGGCGAGGAGCCGCTGGAGGAAGAACCGGCATCCCCGCCGGAGGAGATCCCCGACGAGATCGAGATCGAGATCCCCGAGAGGTTCGAAGAGCCTCCCCCGGCGCAGGTCGTCCGTCCCGGTGTTTCCATGGGAGTGGAAGGGGATGGGCTTACTTTTCTGAAATTCGAGGACGTGTTCGTTTCCCCGGAAGGGCACGCCGTACTGCCTGCGGTTTTCCTCGACGCGGAGGGGAATACCGTACGGATCCGCATCCGCGTCTCCATGGAGGAGGGACGGGAGTGACATGCCTGCCGACTATCTGAGGAAGACGGGGGAGGTTCTCCGATCGGGGAAGCCGATCGAGGAGAGGCTTCGGGAGTTCTGCGCGGCGACGGGAGAATTTCTCTCCGGCGCGGTGTCCTCGATTCTTCTGTTCGACCGGGACACCGAGGATTTCTACCTGAGAACGACCACGCTTCGCGTATCCCCCGCCGCCCAGGTCGTCCACCATTCCTCTGCGGGCACGATCGAGGATCTGGCCCTGCGCGAGCGAAGGGCCATCACGCTCTGCGAAGTTCACCGGTCGACGGACAGCCGGTTCCGGGGGGAGATGTTCTTTCATCCCCTCGTTTCGGCCGGCGAGCCGCTCGGGGTCCTCGTGATCCAGTCCGTGTCCGCGAGCGGCGTGGCCGCGGAGAAGATGACGGCGCTCGGAGAGGCGGTGCTTCTCCTTTCCGACGCGGTGGGGGCTTCCCTCCGGGAGGAGACGGCAGCCCAGCGGATGACGAAAATCGCAGCGATCAACGAAGCCGGCATCAACATCATCTCCACGCTCGACCTCTCCCGCCTCCTGAAACTCGTCGCCACCTCGGCGTCCCTCATCATGGAAGCGGAGTCTTGCGTCATCCGTCTGCTCGACACCCGCTCCGGAAAGTACGGCATCCGGGAGTTCTACGGGATGAAGACGGAGGCGGACCAGCAGGATCTTTTCCGGATGGACAAGAGGGGAGTCACCGAGATCCTGCGGGGGGAACCGAAGGTCCTCGTCCGGGAAACGGCCAACGAGGAGAAATGGAAGGAATTTTCCGGCGTGGCACGAACCATGATCATGCTCCCCCTGACGCGGGACGGCGAGATCATCGGCACCGTCTCCATCTTCGACAAGTTCCCGCACAAGACGTTTTATCCAGCTTCCTTCAATGCCGACGACATGGGAACGTTCGAGAAGTTCATCCGGTACGTCGAAAAGGCCATCGGAAACGCAATCGCCTTCGAGACGAACGAGAAGCTCAAGAACCTCGACGCGTCGACCGGGCTGCCGACCCTGCAGTATTTTCAGTCGCGGATGCTCCACGAATTGAGCCGCGCGCGGCGCTTCCGCCGCCGGCTCGTTCTCATGATCTGCGAGGTTGCGCCCCACATCCCCGCGAGGGAGTTCTCCGCCATCGACCGGGAGGAGTGGGTGATCAAGCGTCTGTCCAAGGTCATCCGCAACGCCCTCCGGGGATACGACGTCGTGGCCCGGATCAGCGACTCGAAATTCGCGATGATCCTCCCGGAGGCGGAGGACGGGAAAATGAGCGCGACCCCCCGGATCAAAAAGGCGATCACCGACGAGGTGGAGGAGATCCGGAAAAGCATGAAGGACCTCAAGGTCGATGTTCGCTTCGGGCACGCGGGTTTTCCCGAAGACGGGGAAGACCACGAGAAGCTCATCTTCAAGTCGAACATCCTCAAGTAGTCGTACCCGCGTCCAACGGAAAGAAAGACGGGGTTTCCTCCAGAGGACCGGAGAGCATCGGGGAACGAGATCGCCGGCGCTGATGCACGCAATCGGGGAGATCCGCAACGCAGGAGGCGGCCGCGCCCCCTGAGTCGGGGCCAACAAGGGGACAGCCGCGGGACCGTCTCGCTTCCGGTCTCTGCGGGCAAAGAGTCCAGTGGGGGAGAACAACGGGGTGGCATTTCCCCTGCTCGTCGCAGCGACGATCCTTCTTTTCCTCACCATGGTGGGTGTGTCCTCCCTTCTCTTCGGCCGGGAGTGGCTCCGGTCGCGGAGAGAGGCAACGTTTTCCCGTGCCCTTGGCAGGCACTCCGCACTCGTTTCCCGTCTTCGCACAAGCTCCGTCCAGGAGTTCGAGGGAGCTTTCCGCCAGCTGGCAGTGGTGCCGGATTCCTCGATGCGCGAGGCGATCCTGGACCGGGCCCGGGAAGGGTCCCCCGAAGAATCGGCTCCCCTCTTCATCAGGGCCTACGAAGACCTGGCCATCACCGACCGGTACATCGAAGCGGTGGAGAAGGCTCCGAAGTGGGAGGACCGGGCAAGAGCGGCGGAGCGGCTCGGCCGCCTCGGTTCGGTGAAGGCCGTGCCCGTCCTCCTCCGGATCGTCCAGGACATCAAGGACGAGGACGCGGATGTCCGGGGGGCTGCGCTGCGGGCCCTCGGGCGGATACGCGATCCCCGCGCGCTTCCGGGGCTGATCGAGGCCCTGGGATATCCCGAAGCCTCCCTTCCCCCGAGAATCGCCGAGATCATCGTCATGTTCGGGGCGGACTCGGTGCCTCTCCTGATCGCGGAACTACGGAACCTCGACAGCGATGTCCGCCGGATGTGGGCGGCGGAGATCCTGGGCTGTCTGGGGGATCCGCGGGCGGCGATCCCGCTGATCGAGTCCCTGGGCGACGTCAGTCCCGAAGTGCGCGCCAAGGCCGCGGGAGGGCTCGGGAAGATCGGGGAGGCCCGGGCGCTGGAACGGCTCCTGGAGATGCTTTTGTCGGACCCGGCGCCCTTCGTCCGAACCCGGGCGGCGCAGGCGCTCGGTGCGATCGGCCACCCGAAGGTGATCGACCAGCTGATCCACGTCCTCAAGGATCCGGAGTGGTGGGTGAGGATTCGGGCGATCGAGGCCCTCGAGCAGATCGGCAGGAGTTCCCAAGGCGCCCTGCTGGTCGCCCTGGAGGATGACGACGACGAGGTGCGTCGGCGCGCCGCCATGGCGCTGGAGCGGATGGGGTACGTGGAGGAGAGCATCGCTGCCATGGAGAGCGAGGGGTTCCGCCCGGACCTGTCCCGGGTCCTGTTGTTGATCGGCAAGGCCGGGGTCACGGAGGTATTTTTCGGGAGCATCCTCACGGCGGGGGAGGTCGCGCAGAAGCTGCTCGTCCGGATTGCCGGCGACATCGGGGATCCCTCGGCAGGACCCGTTCTGCGACCCCTCCTCTTGGAGAGCCGGGACCCTTCCCTCCGTTCCCGGGTCTTGGAGGCGCTTGGAAAGATCCGGTACCGGGAAGCGATCCCGGACATCCTCGGCTGTCTGCGCGATTCCGACGAGTGGGTCCGAAGCGCATCGGTCGATGCCCTCTCCTTCCTCGGGGCCGAAGACCACGCGGAGGAGCTGGCACGCCTGCTCCGGGATCCCGTGACGGAGACGAGGAAGGCGGTCTGCCGCGTGGTTTCGGAGCTGGAAGGCGGCAAGGGAGAGGCGGCCGTCGAAGCACTGCTCGCCGACCCGTCCCCGCAGGTCCGCGCGGAGGCGCTCCGGGCGGTGAAACGAAGGGAGATCCACGGGTGCGAGCCGAAGGTACGCCAGCTGCTGGCGGATACCTTCGAGGATGTGCGGGTGGAGGCGGCCATGGCGCTGTCCGCCGTCGGGACCGATGGATCGGTCGATGCGATCCTTCGCGCGGCGAAGGGGGCATCGGACCGGCTGGTGGAGGCGTTGGTCGCGGCCGTCAGGCGGTCCCACAAGGGTTCGTTCGCGGATCTTCTCGCGCGCGCCCCCAAATCACGGTCCCGGGAGCAGGAAATGGTGCTCCTCGCGGCGGCGTATCACGGGGTGGAAGCAAGTCAGCTCGGTTTCGTCACCGGCTTTCTGGATGCGCCCGACCCGTTGCTCCGAAGAAGAGCGACGTTAGCCTTGCGGGGGTTCGAGGCGGGCGAGGTTGGGGCTTTCCTGATGGCGACGATGCGGGATCCGGATCACCGCGTTCGCGAAGCTGCGGTCACCGCCGCCGCGCTCAGCGGGGAGGATCCCTTCCTCTCCCTGGCGGAGGGCCTTGCGGCCGACCCCGATGAAACGGTTCGACGTCACGTCGCTTTGGCCTTAGGAATTTCGGGGGGTCAAAAGTTCCAGGAAACGCTTCTTTCCCTCGGACGGGACCGTACCCCTTCCGTCCGCGCCGCTGCGGCGATGGCGCTTGCGCTCCAGAACGATCCGAAGCTCGTCCCGGTGATCCGGGATTTTTCCCTCGACGGGGAGCTGTGCGAAAAGGCAAGGGAGATTTTCGTCCGGGACTCGCCGGACCTCCTGGTCGGCAGGGTGGTGGAGGAGGCGTTGCGCCGGGACATGATGGAGACCCGCCTCTTCCTGGGCGGAAGCCGCTTCGCCCTGGAAAAAGAACTGG
>DASUAN010000280.1:0-5919 GCA_035763765.1 Candidatus Deferrimicrobiaceae bacterium | reverse complement strand
TGCGGGACGGGGGCCCGCGGAGCAGGTCGCACCGTGCCAGGAGGCCTGTCCGGCGGAGATCAATGTCCCCGACTACATCGCCCTCGTGCGGGAGGGGATGCCCCTGGAAGCCCTGGCGCTGGTGCACGACAAGCTCCCCTTCGCCGCCTTCTGCGGGAGGGGATGCCCCCACCCGTGCGAACCGAAATGCGTCCGGACCGAATTCGGTGCTCCCATCGCCATCATGGCGATCAAGCGGTACGCAGCCGACCTGGGGTATGCGGCGGCGATCCGTCCTTCTTCGCCTGCCATGGAGGGCGCACGGAGGCCGAAGGTTGCGGTGGTCGGGGCGGGCCCCTCCGGCCTCTCCGCGGCGGACACCCTGGCGCGCCTGGGCTGTGCCGTCACCGTGTTCGATGAGGCGGAGGAGCCCGGGGGAATGATGCGATATGCCATCCCCACGTTCCGGTTTCCGGTGGAGGCTCTTTTGTCCGACGTCCGGACGATCCTCGACCGCGGGGTCGATTTCCGGGGGGGAAGGAAGTTCGGCCGGGATCTCTCCTTCGAACGTCTCGAGGAGGAAGGGTTCGAGGCGGTCCTGCTGGCGGTCGGGGCGGGCGAGCCTCTTCGCCTCCCCCAGGCGGGTGGGGAAGAGGAAGGGTTTTTCGACGCCTTGGCGGTCCTTTCCCGCATCCGTCGAGGTCTCGGGGGCCCGTTGCACGGCCGCGTGGCGGTGATCGGCGGGGGAAAGGTCGCGCTCGATGCCTCCCGGGTGGCCGTCCGGCTCGGCGCGGAGGACGTTGCGTTGGTGTGCCTGGAGGCCCGGGACCGGATGCCGGTTGCTTTGTGGGAGGTCGAGGAGACGGCCGGAGAAGGGGTGCGCATCCTTTCCGGAACGGCGGTGAAGGATTTCATCGTCCGGGACGGCCGGGTGGCCGGGATCGAGGCGCTCCTCGTGGAGCGGATCGACTACGACGCGCAGGGCAAAATCGTTCCCCGCACGGTCCCCGAAAGCGGCTTCGTGATTCCCGCCGAGACAGTCATCCTGGCGGTCGGAAGCCGACCCGCGCTCGATTTCCTGCCTGCAAAGGTCACGCGAAAGGAGATCGATTCCAGGCGCCATCTTTCGAGGTTGATTTTTTTCGGGAAGCACACTAGAATTCCGGCCTATGTTACCGGGGACTGCGTGGGGGGCCCCGGAACGGTCGTCGAGGCCTCCGCCTCGGGAAGGGCGGCAGCGCTGAATATCTACGGCGACCTCTGCGTCGAAGAAGTCAGGAAAGCGCGGTACGAGGACCGTTTTCGCCGGGTGGCCGAACCCCAGGTCGAAGACCGTCCGGAGTGGAGAATCAGGCGGGAGGCTCCCCGGATGGGGCCGGCCGAGAGCCGGCGGACATTTCGGGAAGTCCAGGGGCGATACGACGACGGTTGCGCCCGCCGGGAATCCGAGCGGTGCGCGAGATGCAATTTGCAGTTATAAACCAGCGCGGAAGGGGGTGAACCCGGATGAAGAAGTTCGCAGCTCTCATGGCGATCATCGTTGCAGTGACGTTCTCTGCCGGCATCGTGGTCGGCGCGAATGCCCCGGACAAGGTGACCATCAATCACATCCAGAAGACCAAGGAGCCGGTCGTATTCGACCACAAGGCGCACACCACCAGGGCCGAAAACTGCCAGGTATGCCACCACAAGAACAAGAAGGGCGAGGAACAGGCGTGCCAGGCGTGCCACAAGGAGAAGGCGGAGGGAAAGGTCGTCGGCCTGAAAGATGCGTACCACACGATGTGCAAGGACTGCCATAAGAAGGACGCCAGCAAGAAGGCTCCGACCACGTGCAACGGGTGCCACAAGAAGTAACGGAGATTCGCAAACCGCGGTTCGCGCCGGAGAGGGGGGGTCGCCATCCCTCTCCGGCTTGTTTTTGAAACCTTTCCCCCCGAGCGTGTATAATAATGATTGCTATTTACCATCATATGAAGGTGCTCCCCCATGACTGAGGAAAAGCGCTTTGAATCCGCGATGGACCGGGTGTGGAAATTCTTCACCTCCCTGAAGCTTGCGATCACGATCATCATCATTTTGGCGAGCGCGTCCATCATCGGAACGATCATCGAGCAGAACCAGCCGCTCGAGAAATACCGGCAGTTCTACAGCGACGGGACGATCCGCCTTTTCGACGCGTTGAACCTGTTCGACATGTACCACTCCTGGTGGTTCCTTCTGCTCCTGGTCCTGTTCACGGTCAACCTTTCCTGCTGCACCATCGACCGGCTCCCGCGGGTCGTGAAGGTCGTCCGGAACCCGAAGACCACGCTCGACGGGAACCTCGAAAAGACCCTGGGACACGTCGACCGGTGGAAGAAGAAGGGGGACCTGTTGAAGGTGGCCGAAACGTACCAGGCGGCCTTGGGGAAGGCGTTCTCCAAGCCCCGTCTGACGGAAAACAGCGGAACCTTCCACCTGTACGCCGAGAAGGGAGTCATCTCCCGCTTCGGGGTCTACATCACCCATCTCTCCATCATCATCATCTTCATCGGCGCGATCGTCGGGAACGTGCTCGGGTTCAAGGGGTTCGCGAACATCGTCGAGGGGAGGTCGGTCCAGACGATCCCCACGCGAGGGGGAACGAACCATGTCGACCTCGGGTTCTCGGTGCGGTGCAACAAGTTCTGGGTGGACTTCTACCCGAGCGGGCAGCCGAAGGAGTACGCCTCGGACTTGAGCATCATCGAAAACGGCAGGGAGGTCCTCCGCAAGAAGATCGTAGTGAACGACCCGCTGCAGTACAAGGGGATCTGGTTCTACCAGTCCAGCTACGGTCCCGCGGGAGCCGCGAGCGCCACGATCGCGGTGAACAGTTCGGAGGGAGGGCGTTTGTCGACCGTTTCCCTGAGCCCGGGACAGAAGGCCGACATCCCGGCGTACGGGAAGATCAGCGCCGTCGACTACCGGGAGAACTTCCAGGGCCTCGGCCCCGCGCTGCTCGTCGTCCTCGAGCAGCCGGGCAAGCCGCACACCGAGTTCTGGCTTCTCAAGGCCTACCCCGACTTTGACCGCCAGCGGCGCGACACGCGCTATCTGTCGTTCGCCGGGGTCGACCAGATCTTCTTCACCGGGCTCCAGGTGGCAAAGGATCCGGGGGTGAACGTCGTGTGGGTCGGCTGCACCTTGATGGTCGTCGGGATCATCATCGCTTTCTTCATGTCCCACCAGCGGCTCTGGATCCGGCTCTCGCGGGGAAGCGACGGGCGAGTGGAAGTTGTCCTGGCCGGGTCCGCGAACCGGAACCGGCTTGCCTTCGAGAAGAGATTTGAGAAAATACAAGCGGATATACGGGCGGTCGAAATCGGATGACGCCTCGGTATCGCGCACGCACCCGGGAGAGGAATTGCCATGTTGAACGTCCGTCTGTTTGACATCACCACCCTGCTTTTCGGCGTGGCTTCCGTAAATTACGTCGCCGCACTTTACGGGAAAAAGGAGACGTGGGCCCGCATCGGGACGTGGATTTGCATCGCCGCCGCCGTCGTGTCGACCGCCGCCCTCGGCGTCCGCTGGGCCGAGTCGTACAAGATGGGGATCGGCCGCATTCCCGTCACCAATCTCTACGAGTCGCTCGTCTTCTTCGCCTGGTCGGTCAACCTGTTCTACCTGCTGGTGGAATGGAAATACCGGACCCGGGCGTTCGGCGCCTTCGTGATCCCGATCGCCTTCGGGACCATGCTGTTCGCCTTCACGAACGAAAGCAGCATCCAGCCGCTGGTGCCCGCCCTCCAGTCGTACTGGCTCCACGCGCACGTCATCACCTGCTTCGTGGGGTATGCCGCGTTCGCCGTGTCCGCCGGGGTAGCGGTCATGTTCCTCATGAAGGCGAAGCGGGAGGAGCGGAAGATGACCGGCGGGGTGGTGGGCGTGTTTCCTCCCACGAAGGTCTTGGACGATCTCGTCTACAAGGCGATCATCTGGGGGTTCCCGTTTCTGACCGCCGGGATCATCACCGGGGCGGCCTGGGCGAACTACGCCTGGGGCACCTACTGGTCCTGGGACCCCAAGGAGACGTGGTCGCTCATCGTATGGCTCGTCTACGCCGCCTTTCTCCACGCCCGGATCACGCGGGGGTGGCACGGGCGGCGGGCCGCGATCCTGTCGATCGTGGGTTTTCTGGCGACGCTCTTCTGCTACCTGGGGGTGAACCTGGTTCTCTCCGGGCTGCACTCCTACGGCGGCGCGTAAAATATAGGGAGGCATGTCGCGATCGATCGAACGCGCCCGATGAAGTACCGAACCGCTGCCTTTCTTCTCACGGCCGCCGCATCGGCCGCCTTGCTTGCCATCGGGCTGTTCCGCGGGGAGTTCGCCAAGGCGCTCGTCAACGGGGCGCTGCTTTGACTCCACTGCATCGGGGTCGGGTGATCCCGTGGCATTCCTGAGAAGAAGAGTTTACCAGGGGCTGGGAGCGATCCTGCCCAACGCCTACGTCCAGGGATTTTTTTCCGCCTCCCTCTACCAGGGCTCGCTCAAAGGGGTCTGCACCCCGCTGTTCAACTGCTACGCCTGCCCCTCCGCCCTGTTCTCCTGCCCCATCGGGACGATGCAGCACTTCGCGGCGACGGGCAAGGTTCCGTTCTACGCCGCCGGAACGGTGGCGATCGTCGGGGCGTCCGTGGGCCGGATGACGTGCGGGACGCTTTGCCCGTTCGGATTTCTGCAGGACATCCTCTTCAAGGTCCGCAGCTGGAAGGGCCGGCTTCCCGGGTGGGCATCCTCCCTGCGGTACGTCGCCCTTGTCCTGCTCGTCTTCCTTGTTCCGGCCCTGACCCAGGTGCACTGGTTCTCCCGGCTGTGCCCCATGGGAACGCTGACCGGGGGGCTGCCGTGGGCGACGATGAGCGGGGGCGTCCGGGCGATGATCGGCTCCCTCTTCTGGGTCAAGATCGGGATCCTGCTCCTCTTCGTCACTTCTTCGGTCCTGCTCAAGCGGCCTTTCTGCCGGGCCGCCTGTCCCCTCGGGGCGATCTTTTCCCTCTTCAACCGGTCGAGCTTCCTGCAACTGGCGTGGAATCCCGACACCTGCACCCGGTGCGGGAAATGCCAGAAGATCTGCCCGGTCGACATCCGGCCCGATGACAACCCGACGAATCCCGAATGCCTGCGCTGCTGGGACTGCACCCGCTGCCCGAGCCTTACGATGACGACGGTCCTTCACCGGAACCCTTTCGGCCTTACGGGAACGGCGGAGGGGCGGGGCGGGAAGATTCTCCCGGGGACTTCCGCCGGATGAGAGGACGAGGATACCCACTCCTGCTGCTGCGGGGCTTGTTGTTCGCGAAAATTCGACCACTCCGGGATTGATTCGATGATCGGGACGAATGCCATCATCAGCGCCTCAAAAGGCCGATTTCTTCAAAAGATCGTCATCGCGATCTTTTTCCTGTCCATCTCCTGCCTTTTCTTCAACAAGGTGTTTACCAGCGACTATGGAATCCATCTTTCCATCGGGAAGCAGATCGTCGAAACCCGAAAAATTCCCGACAAGGAATTTCTCGTCTATCCCGCCCTCGGTGACCCCACGAATTTCGAAGAGGTCGGTTTTCAGATCATCCTGTATCTTGTCTACCGTCTGGTCGGGACGGACGGGGTTTCCGTTTTCGTTTGGCTGATCGCTGCCGTGGCTTTTCTGTTCCTGTACAAATCGTTGCGGGCCAGAGAGATAAACCCCTATATCGCGCTTTTCACCCTGCTGATCTTCGCGGTGCCTTTCCGGCTCAGGCTGCAGCCGAGACCGGAGATCTTTTCCTATCTGTTCTGTTCGTTCCTGATCTACGCCTGTTCGCTTTTTTACTATCAGGAAAATCGCAAAATCATCTATTCCATACCGTTCGTCTTTCTTTTGTGTGCGAATATCCATCCTTCCACGCTGGCCGGGTTGGGGATCGTCGG
>DASUAN010000279.1:0-10052 GCA_035763765.1 Candidatus Deferrimicrobiaceae bacterium | reverse complement strand
CACGACCAGCAGGCCGGCATCGATATCGTCCGGAAGGCTCTGTTCGAGCCGGCGAAGCAGATCGCGATCAACGCCGGCCAGGACGGAGGCGTGGTCGTGGACAAGATCAAGAACGGAAAAGGGAACTTCGGCTTCAACGCGAACACCGAGGAGTTCGAGGACCTGATTGTCGCCGGGATCCTCGACCCGACGAAGGTGACGCGGGTCGCCCTGCAGAACGCGGCTTCCGTCGCGGGGCTCATGATCACCACGGAGTGCGCGATCACCGAGAAGCCCGAAGAGAAGGAGAAGATGCCGCCGATGCCCCCGGGCGGCGGAGGCGGGATGTACTGAAAACGGGTATAATGGACGTCCGATAACGACAGGGGGGGCCGGGAGACCGGCCCCCTTTTTTGAAGGAGAAGGTACCGTGCCGATTTACGAATACCAGTGCAGGAAATGCCGCGGGATGACGGAGAGGATCCAGGGGGTTAACGACCCGCCCCTCCGGAAGTGCCCCTCCTGCGGGGGGAAGCTCGAGAAGATGATGTCTCCCGGGGCCTTCATTCTCAAGGGATCCGGCTTTTACGCGAACGACTACCCGGGCAAGGGGAACAAGAACGGAAAGGGACCGGCGTGCCCCGCGGCCGGGGAGCCCGCTCAGCCGGCCTGCGCCGGGTGCCCGAAGGCCGAATAAGTACTCCCGAGCCGCAATCTCACCGGCGTCATCCCGGGGTCCCGGGAATCCATACCTTGCACGGGAGGATGGGACAATGCCCGCGCATCTTATCGACGGAAAGGCGATCGGGTCGGTCGTACGGGCCGAGATCAAGGAACGGGTAGGAGAATTCTTCGCCCGTACCGGAATCCAGCCATGCCTTGTCACGGTGCTGGTCGGGGATGACCCGGCTTCCCGGGTGTACGTCAGGAACAAGGGGAAGGCCTGCACCGAGGCCGGCATGCTCTCCCGCCAGATCGACCTGCCCGCGTTCCACCCCGAGGCGGATCTTCTCGCCCTCGTCGCCGAACTGAACGGGGACCCCGCGGTTCACGGCATTCTCGTCCAGCTTCCCCTCCCCGACCACATCGACGAGTCCCGGGTGATCGAGGCGATCTCCCCGGACAAGGACGTGGACGGCTTCCATCCCGTGAATGCCGGGCGGCTGCTGGCCGGGTCGACCTGCTTCGTCCCGTGCACCCCCCTCGGGATCATGAAGATGCTCGACCACGAATCCGTGGACCTGAAGGGGAAGCACGCGGTCGTGGTCGGGAGGAGCAACATCGTCGGAAAGCCCGTCGCGCTGCTCCTGCTCGCGAGGCACGCCACGGTGACCATCTGCCACTCCCGCACCCGGGACCTTCCCGGCGTGGTGCGTACCGCCGACGTCCTGGTGGCGGCGGTGGGGAAGGCGGAGATGATCCGGGGGTCGTGGATCGCCCCCGGGGCCGTGGTGATCGACGTCGGGATCAACCGGCTGCCGGACGGGAGACTCGTCGGGGACGTGGCGTTCGAGGAGGCGAGGGAGGTCGCCGGGAAGATCACGCCGGTGCCGGGGGGGGTCGGCCCGATGACGATCACCATGCTCCTCCACAACACGCTCGAGGCGGCGATCCGGATGGCCGCGTCGGTTTAGGCCCTGTCCGCCCCCGCCGATCGCAGATATGCGCGCACCCACGTGTGGGCGCGCCCCGAGAGCAACGGGGACGTACGCGTGGGGTTCACCCACGTTCCGTGTTCCTACCTTGGGGATGTCGTCTTCGCAGAGCTTCCTTCGCCGGGAACCGACGTCCGGGCGGGTGAACCGGTCGGGCTGGTCGAATCGTCGGTCGCCGTCTGCGAGGTCGTCGCCCCCGTTTCGGGGATCGTCGTCGATGTCAACCCCATGGTGGAAGGATCCCCGGAAAAGATCACCGCCGACCCGTTCGAGGAGGGGTGGCTGATCACCATTCGTCCGTCCGACCCGGCGCAGGTCGGCGCTCTTCTGAGCGGCGAGGAGTACGACCGGCTCTTTCCGGAGGAGTGAAGCGCGGGCCCTACCGAAGCTTGAGGGTGTGCATCTCGTAAATGAAGTGGGCGCGGATGCGCAGATTCGGGATCCCGTACTGTTTGGGGATCGGGTTGTAGGGGGCCGCCTTTCGGATGGATCCGAGCGCCTCTTCGTCCAGGATCTTGTGCCCGGATCCCTGCAGAAGCTCCACGGACTCCAGGTGCCCATTGCGCCCGATGACGAAATCGACGGTCAGATATCCCTGCTTCCCTGCCATCGCGGCATCCGCGGGATACTGCCAGACGAGCTCGATCTTCCGCTTGATGCTCGCGAAGTAGGAGATGTACTGGATCTCCGGAGCGTTGAGAGCGGTCAGGCGGGTTCCGCCTCCTTCTTCCTCGGAGATCGCCCCTTTCTCCACGGCCTTCGCGCCCGTTCCCACCGATTCCCCGGACGACGTCTCCGCCCCCCGTCCTCCCGGTGGGATCGCTTTCGCCATGACCATCTGTCCCAGGGAGGGGGTGATCTCCCGGAGGGACGCGGGCGGAGAGAGAGCCGGCGGCTCGGGAGACGTCGGGGCGGATGCCGCGGGGGGCCGCGGCGCTTCCCCCGCGCGGGCGACGTCGGCCGGCCCGCGTCCCCGTTGGGGCGGGGTGGGCTCCTCCTTCGTCCGGGGAACGGGAAATTCCTTCTCGGGCGGAAGGTCGGGGTTGACGGGGAGGTCGGGGACGCGTCCGACGAGATCCCGGGGCGGCGGAATGCGCGGCTTTTCCTCCGGGACCGGTTTCGGGGGAAGGGGGGGCTTCGGGCGCACCCCCTCCACGATTCCCGGCTGGGGGGTATGGAAATCGGCGGAGCGCGGCAGATCGGCCAGGTCCACGATCATGACGTCCTCGGCTCGGTGAGGAGAAAGGGGGATCATCGACGCGAGCGCAAAACACGTCAAGTGGAACAGGATGGAGAGGGCGACGCAGCTTTTCAGCAGACGGGGTTCCGGCATAAATACATATTATATCCGACCATTCTCTCCGCTTTTCAATTCGTGGGGCTCCCGCTACGATAAAAAGACAGTCCGAGTCCAAGGAGCGTTCCCATCATACCGCTGAAAGACACGATCCCGTCTTCCCGAACGCCGGTGGTGAACTACGTGCTGATCGCACTGAACGGCGCCGCCTTCCTGTACCAGCTGGCCCTGGGCGAACGCCTGGTCGAGTTCGTCTACACCTACGGGGTCATCCCGTTCCGTTTCCTGCAGATGTTCCCCCGGGAACCGCTGGAGCTGCTCACCCCCGTGACGGCGATGTTCCTGCACGGCGGGTGGGGGCACCTGCTCGGAAACATGCTCTACCTCTACATCTTCGGGGACAACGTGGAGGACATGCTGGGCTCCGGAAGGTATCTTCTGTTCTATCTGATCTGCGGCGTCCTTTCCTTCCTCGCCCAGATCGGGTTCCAGTCGAATTCCATGGTCCCCAACGTCGGGGCATCCGGAGCGATCGCGGGAGTGCTGGGGGCGTACTTCCTGCTGTTCCCGCGGGCACGGGTACTGACGCTGCTTCCGCTGTTCATCTTCTTTCCCGTGGTGGAGATCCCCGCGTTCTTTTTTCTGGGGATTTGGTTCCTGTTCCAGTTCCTGAGCGGCGCGGCAACCATCGGGAGGACCTCCGCTCTTGCGGGAGGGGTGGCGTGGTGGGCGCACATCGGAGGGTTCCTCGCGGGAATGCTTCTTCTGAAACTGCTCCTGCCCCGTTCCTCCGGACGGAGGCCCGTCGCCGTCTGATCCCCCGGAAACCCCGGAAACAAAGGCCCGGCGGGACACCGAAATCGAGAAAAAGGCCTTGACACTTCCTCCCCCTTCGGCATCAAATGAAATCACTTTTGCAACGGTAGCGATCCGCCGGTTCGATGGCATCCGGGGATCTTGAACCTTACACCAAAACGATGGGAGGGGTGGCGATGACGAAGGCGGAACTGGTTTCGGTTATGGCGAAAAAGGCGGGAATCACGAAGGGCAAGGCGGAAGGGGCGCTCAACGCGTTCACCGATGCGGTCTCGGCGACCCTGAAAAAGGGGAGCAGGCTTGCCCTGACGGGTTTCGGGACATTCAGCGTCAGCAACCGAAAGGCCCGAATGGGAAGGAACCCGCAGACCGGCGCCCAGATCAAGATCAAGGCGACGAGGGTTCCCAAGTTCACGGCCGGAAAATCCCTCAAGGAAGCGGTCGGCGGGAAGAAGAAGTAGCGAACTCCTGTCCGCGGTGTTCTGCGACCCCCGGCCGGCCTCCTGCGCGGCCGGGGATTTTTTTTCGCGGGAGGGAGCATGTTCACGAAGATCCTGTTGCCCACCGATTTCTCGGAATGCTCCGCGGAGGCCGCCGCAGTGACGAGGCTCCTGGCCGACCGGTTCGGGTCGCGGGTCGTGGTGCTCCATGTTCTCGACGAACCCGCGACGCTCGACCCGATGTTCCGCGGCGACATCCCCCTGGAAATGCTCCGCAGCCGGATGGAGCAGTTCTCCCGGGAGAACCTGGAGGAGTTCCTGGCACGCCACTTCTCCGGGTTCGAGAACTTTGACACGCTGCTGGCCACGGGAATACCATACAGGGAAATCATCGGGAAGGCCCGGGAGGTCGGGGCCGATCTCATCGTGATCGGGACGCACGGCCGCACGGGGGTGGAAAAAGTGATCTTCGGCAGCACGGCGGAGAAGGTGGTCCGCATGGCCCCGTGCCCCGTTCTCAGCGTTCGGCAGGGCGGAAAGCAGTTCATCCATCCGTGACTTTTTTCCATCGGGAGGAACGTTTTCATGACGACGATCATTGACGTGCACGGTCGGCAGGTGCTGGACTCCCGGGGGAATCCCACCCTGGAGGTCGAGGTGCATCTCGAGTCCGGGGCTGCGGGACGCGCCATGGTTCCCTCGGGAGCGTCCACCGGGACGCGCGAGGCGGTCGAGCTCCGGGATGGCGACCCGAAACGGTACCTCGGGAAGGGGGTTACGAAGGCCGTCCGGAACGTGAACCGGGTGATCGGACCCAAGGTCGTCGGGTTCGACGCCACCGAACAGTCCTTCCTCGACCAGATGATGATCGAACTGGACGGGACGGAGAACAAGGGGAAGCTCGGCGCGAACGCCGTTCTCGGGGTGTCCCTGGCCGTCGCCCGGGCGGCGGCGGAGGGGTGCGGCCTTCCCCTCTATCAGTACCTCGGCGGGGTGGGGGGGCGCACGCTGCCCGTTCCGATGATGAACATCCTCAACGGCGGCTCCCACGCGGACAACAACGTGGACATCCAGGAGTTCATGGTGATGCCCGTCGGGGCGAAGTCTTTCTCCGAGGCGCTCCGGATGGGCGTGGAGACGTTCCATCATCTGAAGAAGGTGTTGAAGGGGAAAGGGCTGAACACCAACGTCGGCGACGAGGGGGGATTCGCCCCCCTGCTCCGGTCGAACGCCGAGGCGATCGAGGTGATCCTCGAGGCCATCGGGAAGGCGGGGTACCGGCCGGGGAAGGACATCGGCATTGCGCTCGATGCCGCGGCCTCCGAGTTTTTTGACGGAGGGAAATACGTTTTCCGGAAATCGGACGGCTCGAAGCGATCCGCCGACGGGATGGTGCGCTTTTACGAGGGGCTCTGCCGGCAGTATCCCATCTTCTCCATCGAGGACGGGTTCGCCGAGGACGACTGGAAAGGCTGGGCGATGTTCACGAAGGCCATGGGGAAGAAGATCCAGATCGTCGGCGACGACGTGTTCGTGACGAACCCGAAGATCCTCCGGAAGGGGATCGCCGAGGGGATCGCGAACTCCGTGCTCATCAAGCTGAACCAGATCGGGACCGTGAGCGAGACGATCGACGCCGTGGAGATGGCCAAGAGGGCCGGCTGGACGGCCGTCGTTTCCCACCGGTCCGGAGAGACGGAGGACAGCACCATCGCCGACCTCGTGGTCGCGCTGAACACGGGGCAGATCAAGACGGGATCCGCGTCCCGGACCGACCGGCTCGCCAAGTACAACCAGCTGCTCCGGATCGAGGAGGAACTGGGACCCTCCGCGCGGTTCGAGGGAAGGGGAGTGTTCTATAATATCTGACATGAGACGACGGTTCATCGCGCTGATCGTGCTGGACGGGTGGGGATACCGGGAGGAGACCGAGGGGAACGCCGTGGCCCTGGCCGATACCCCGTTTTTCGACCGGCTGTGGGCGGAGTTCCCCCGCACGCTGATCAACGCCTCCGAGGAGCACGTCGGGTTGCCCGCCGGGCAGATGGGGAATTCGGAGGTCGGGCATCTGAACCTGGGGGCGGGCCGGGTGGTCTACCAGGAGATCGTCCGGATCTCGAAGTCGATCCGGAACGGCGAGTTTTTCCGGAATCCGGTCCTCTGCGGAACGATGGACGCGGCCCGGGAAAACGGGAAAGCGCTCCATCTCGTCGGGCTTCTCTCCGACGGCGGGGTTCATTCGCTCCACACGCACCTCTACGCCCTTCTCGAAATGGCGAAGAAACGGGGGGTGGAGCGCGTGTTCGTCCACCCCATCTTCGACGGCCGCGACACTCCCCCGAACAGCGGCATCCACCACCTGCGCGACCTTCTGGCGAAGATGGAGGAGATCGGCGTGGGAACGGTGGCCACCGTGGGAGGGCGGTACTACGCGATGGATCGGGACAACCGCTGGGACCGCACCGAACGGGCCTTTCGGGCGATGGTGCGCGGCGAGGGGAAGGAGAGCGCCGATCCCGAGGCCGCCGTGTCCGATTCCTATGCGGCGGGGAAGACCGACGAGTTCATCGAGCCGGTGGTCATCACGCGGGACGGGCGGCCGGTGGGGACCATCGCCGCGGGCGACGTGGTCCTCTTCTTCAATTTCCGGGCGGACCGCGCCAGGCAGCTCACGCGCGCTCTCACGCAGGAGGACTTCCACCGCTTTCCGCGGCCCGAGCGTCTCGGGCTCGAGTTCGCCTGCATGACCCCCTATGACGAAAGCTTCGGGCTGCCCGTCGCGTTCCCGGCGCAGGCGATGGACCATCTCCTCGTCGACGTCTTCGCCTCCCGGGGAGTCCGGAACCTCCGGCTGACGGAGACCGAGAAGTACGCGCACGTGACCTACTTCTTCAACGGGGGGGTGGAGAAGATCTTTCCGGGAGAGTCCCGGATCCTCGTTCCGTCCCCTTCGGTTCCCACCTACGACCTGCAGCCGGAAATGAGCGCCCACGAGGTGGCGGACCGGGCGGTGGCCGAGGTGGGGTCGGGCCGGCACGACGTGCTCATCCTCAACTTCGCGAACGGGGACATGGTCGGACACACCGGGATCCTGCCCGCCGCGATCCGGGCGATCGAGGCCGTGGACGAGAACCTGCGCCGCGTCGTGGAGAAGATCTGGGAGGCGGGGGGACTCGCGCTTGTGACCTCCGATCACGGGAACGCGGAACAGATGGTGGATCCCGAGACGGGAGGGCCGCACACGGCCCACACCACGAATCCCGTCCCCCTGATTCTCGCCGACCCGCAAGCGAAGGGGGCGCTGCTCAAGAGCGGCCGCGCACTGGCGGACCTCGCGCCGACGATCCTTCGGATGCTGGAGATCCCTCCGCCGGCCGAAATGACCGGCGAGGACATTTTCCGGTCGGCGAAGGCGGTCTGAGGAATGACGCAGAAATCGATCCTGATCATCAGCAACGAGGCGGCCGTCCGGGACATGCTGACGAGCCTCTTCGCCGACGCGGGCCTTCGGGTATCCCTGGCCGAATCCGGCGAAGAGGCCTTCAAGATCCTCTCGAATTCCTCCGCCGATTTCGTCCTGTGCGACCTGTTCCTTCCCGACTGCTCCGGTGTCGAGCTGAAACGCCGCATCGTTCGGACGTTTCCGAAACCCCGCGTGACCGTCCTCACCTCGTTCAATATCATCCGGAGCTCGAACGACGTCCTGCGCTTCGGGCCCTCCGATCTCATCGTGGACCAGCGCGAGCTCATGGAACTCCTCGAGGAGGCGGGCAGGGACCGCGAACCGGTGGCGTTGCCGGTGCCCGACGAGAACCTCAAGAAATGCCTCATCGAGACGATCGACGTCCTCGTCGGCCTGTTGGAGATCAACGATCCGTTTTTCGGGGGGAATTCGCACATCACCACGGAGTACTCCCGCGCGGTCGCGGAAGAGCTGAAACTGTCGTCCGAGCTGGTGGACGAGATCGTCGTGGCGTCGCTGCTGCACGACATCGGCAGGGTCGGCATCCGGACCGAGATCCTCACCGGGAAAAAGGATATCTCCGAGAAAGAGTACAACACGGTGAAATCCCACTGTGAAAACGGGATCAAGATTCTCGAGGTGATCGATTTCCCCTGGAAGATCAAGCCGATCATCATGCATCACCACGAGCGGTACGACGGCAAGGGCTACCCGGCCGGATTGAAAGGACGGGAGATTCCGCTGGGAGCGCGCATCCTGTCGGTGGTCGATGCCTATGCGGCGATGACCGCCAACCGGCCGCACCGGAAGAGCATGGAAAGGGAGGAGGCCCTCGCGGAACTTCACCGGAACGTGGGGACCCAGTTCGACCCCGAAATCGTCGAGATCTTCTCCCGTTTGGTGGAGCAGAAGTTCTCGTTTCACGGGGTGGGCGCCAAGCCGAGAATCCTCATGGTCGACGACGAGATCGACTACCTTACGCTCCTCAAACTGAAACTCGTCAACGAGGGTTTCGACGTCACGGCGACCGACAACGCGGCCGAAGCGATGAGCCACATGGAACGGGTCAAGCCCGATCTCGTCCTTGCCGACATCATGATGCCGGGGACGGACGGGCTCGCGATGTACCGGAAGATGCGCGAGACGGAGGACCTTGCGGAGACCCCCGTGCTGTTCCTCACCGCGAAGGACGAGACGAGCACGAAGGTCGAGGCGCTCCACATGGGAGCGGAGGATTATCTCGTCAAGCCGGTCGACCTGAAGGAGCTCGCCGCACGGATCCGCAACATCATCCGGCGGGGGAGGCGGAAAGTGAAGGCCGCCACGGGGACCTATTCCGGCCAGGGGATCGTGGGGGATCTCCGGAATCTTGCGATTCCGGACATCGTGCAGACCCTCCACCTGGGTCTCAAGACCGCCTGCGTGGCCCTGAAGGGGGAGGACGGCGAGGAGGGGCGGATCTTCTTCACGAACGGAAGGATTAACCACTGTGAGGCCAGCGGCCTCTCAGGGGAGGAGGCATTCTACCGGCTCCTTCGCATCCAGGAGGGATCGTTCGTGATCACGCACGGGCAGTCGACGAAGAAGCGGACGATCGAGATGGACGGGATGCAGCTGATCCTGGAGGGATTCCGCCGGATCGACGAGGAGAAGAAGGAAAACAAGCCGGGATGACCTTGTTTTCCAAAGAGCGAAGGCACCAGAAAAGGAAGGAACGTATGGCGACGATTGTGTTCACGGTCCAAAGCGGCAAGCACCCCGAGAGGGTGTCGTCTCCCGTCACGGCCACCGCGAGGGATTTTTCCTCGGAGGGGATGTCGGTCGTGACGCCGAAGATCGCCCCGGACGGGATCCACGTGATGTACGACACGCTGATGACCACGCGGAACCGGGTGGATGCGACGATCTTTCCCGAGGGGGGGGCGCCGATCCGGGTTTCCGGGAAGGTGGTCTGGTTCCGCACGGCCGAACACCCGGAGGGGTCGTACATCTTCGGCATGCGGTTCGACGAACCGTCCGGCGATCTGAAGGAGTGGCTCTTCCTCGAGTAGGCCCTTGCGAGCGATCGACGTACACGCCCACCCCAGCACGCGACCTTGGTACGAGTCGATGCGCCCGTACCTCGAGGCGCTCGAATCGTACTACCGGACTCCCTTCCGAATCCGAACCGACGAGGAGATGGCCGGGGAGTTTCTCCGGGCCGGCGTGGGCGCGATGATCCTGGCCTGGGACGCGGAGACGACGACCCGGCTTCCGGCGACGGCGAACGACTACGTCGCCTCGATCCGGGACCGGTTCCCCGGCGCGGTCATCGGCGCCTGGGCCTCGGTCGACCCGTGGAAAGGGGAGGAAGCCGTCCGGGAGCTCGATCGCGCGGTTCGGAACTTGCGGCTCGCGGGAGT
>DASUAN010000278.1:0-4927 GCA_035763765.1 Candidatus Deferrimicrobiaceae bacterium | reverse complement strand
CAGGAGACCAACCAGCCGAGCGTGGTATTCCGGCAGCAGGACGGGAACATCGGGTTCACGGAGCCTCTGGCCCGATGAAAATACAGGACATCGTCTCTCCCGAGGCGATCTTGGACGACCTCCACGCGGAGACGAAAGAGGGCATCCTCCGCGAACTGTCCGAGGTGATTGCGAAGAACGTGCCGAAGCTCTCGGCGGATACCCTGACCGCCATCCTCATGGAGCGGGAAAGCCTCGGAAGCACGGGCATCGGAGATGGGGTGGCCATCCCGCACGGCAAGGTAAACGGGATCGAGCGTCTGGTCGCCGCGTTCGGCAGGAGCCGCAACGGCGTCCAGTTCCACTCCCTGGACGGCAAGCCGGCACACCTGTTCTTCCTGATTGTGGCCCCGGAGTATTCGGCCGGGATGCACCTGAAGGCGCTTGCGCGCATCTCCCGGCTGCTCAAGGACGAGAGGGTCCGGCGGTCGCTGCTCGAGGCGGCGGACGCCGACGAACTGCGAAGGATCCTCCGCGAGGAGGACGCCAGTTCGTAAAGAAGTCCGCTCCGGCGAAGGAGGCGTGTGACGTGCCGGTTACGGTAGACCGTTTCCTCAAGTCCTGTGCCGACCCTCTCCGGCTGCATCTGGCCGCGGGGACGGGTGGCCTATCCCGCGAGATCACCGACAGGAAGGTGCAGAAGACCGGGCTCGGGATCACGGGGGAGGTGGATTCCACCCACCCGGGGAAGATCCAGATCCTGGGGGAGACGGAGATCACCTACTTCCGGAGCCAGCCCGATGCCCGCCAGACCCAGATCGCCGACCACTTTTTCTCCCGTCCGATGGCGTGCGCCATTGCCGGGGGAAGCCTCCAGCTCCCTCCCCGGATGGTCGAAACCGCGGAGCGCCGCGGAGTTCCCCTGCTGGTCTCCGAACTGACCACCTCGGATCTCATCCACGAGGTTCTGCGGAACCTCGAACAGATGTTCGCCGAAACGACAATGATCCACGGGGTTTTGGTGGAGATCCTCGGGGTGGGGGTCGTCCTGCTGGGAAAGAGCGGAATCGGGAAAAGCGAGTGCGCGCTGGACCTCATCCTCCGGGGGCACCGCTTCGTCGCCGACGACATCATCTACTTGGAGAAGTGGGGGCCGGAGACCGTGCTCGGAACGGGGGAGGAGATGACCCGGCACCACATGGAAATCCGCGGGCTGGGAATCATCAACATCCGGGATCTGTTCGGCCCCACGGCGATCGTCGACCGGAAGAAGGTGGAGATGATCATCCAGATCGAGGAGTGGGATGCGAACAAGGAATACGACCGCCTCGGCCTGGAGGAACGGCGCTCCGACCTGCTCGGGGTAAGCTTGTCGACGGTCCTCATTCCCGTTTCCCCCGGTCGCAACCTCGCAACGATCGTGGAGGTGGCGGTCCGAAACTACCTCCTGAAGACGCGGGGGATCTTCACCGCGGCGGAGCTCGTGGAGCGCCAGTCGAAACGTTCGGAAGGAGAAAAGAGGGAATGACCGCGCAGAGAAGGCGTCGCTCCAGCATCGTCGTGGTGACCGGCCTTTCGGGATCGGGCAAGAGCACGGTGACGAAGGTGTTCGAGGATCTGGGCTACTTCTGCGTCGACAACCTCCCCCCCGTGCTTCTCCCGAAGATCGTGGACCTCGTCTCCGAGGCCCGGGGGGAGACGGCCCGCATCGCGCTCGTGGCCGACGTTCGGGGCCGGGAGTTCCTGCCCGACTTCGCACGGGTGATCGAAGATCTCCGGAAAAAGCGGCACGACGTCCACGTCCTGTTCCTCGACGCGGGAGACGATGTCCTCCTGATGCGCTTCAGCGAGACGAGGAGAAGGCACCCGCTTGCCACGCGGGGCGGGGCGAAGGAGGCGATCCGCAGGGAGCGGGAGATGCTCTCCCCCCCGCGGGAGATGGCCGACACGGTTCTCAACACCTCCCAGTACACGGTTCATCAGCTGCGGGACCTCATCGTTCGGAGATTTCGCGCGAGCAAGGTGTCGAGTCTCCAGGTGGGCATCATCTCCTTCGGGTACAAGTACGGGATCCCCCTGGAAGCCGACATGGTGGTCGATGTCCGGTTCCTCCCGAATCCCAACTTCGACTCCGCGCTGAAGCCGCTGACCGGGCTGGACCCGAAGGTGCGCGATTACGTCGTCCAGTCCCCGTCCGCCCGGGCGTTTTTCAAAAAACTGAACGCATTCTTGCAATTCCTTCTCCCCCTTTATACAAAGGAGGGACAGGCCTATTTCACGCTGGGCGTGGGATGCACGGGGGGAAGGCACCGGTCGGTGGTCGTGGCGGAGGCGGTGAAGCGCTCGCTTCCCAGGCCGCTCGCCCCGGTTGTGGTGCACCGCGACATCAGCAGGACATCTCTTCCCGGCAGGAGTCTTCCATGATCGGCATCGTTCTGGTTTCCCATGGCCAACTTGCCTCCGAGCTCCTGAGGGCCGCAGAAATCATCGTGGGCAAGATCGAGCAGACCATGGCGGTCGACATCGCTCCGAAGATGGGGATGGAGGAGATCCACACGTCGGTGGAGGCCGCGATCCGGACCGTCGATGCGGGGAAGGGCGTTCTCCTTCTCATCGACATGTTCGGGGGAACTCCCTCGAACATCGGCTTGTCGTTCCTCGCGACCCACCAGGTGGAGGTGGTGACGGGCGTCAATCTCCCGATGATGGTCAAGCTCCCGATGGCGCGGACGACGATGTCCCTCCCCGAGCTGGCGAAGCACCTCCAGGAATACGGTCAGCGGAACATCACGATACCGGGCGACATGCTCAAGAAGAAGGCGGAAAAATAGAAGCGATGCCACTCGTCCTGGTACGGGTTGACTGCCGGCTGATCCACGGCCAGGTGGTGGAGACCTGGGTTCCCCATACGGGGGCCAACTGTCTCCTCGTGGCCAACGACGAGCTCGTGGGCAACCCCTTCCTGAAATCGGTCATGGAGATGGCCGTCCCGCCGGACATCCGCGTCGTGTTTTGCCGGGTGGACGAGGTCCGTCCCGCCCTCTCCGAGGTCGAACGCCGGGGGGCGAAGGCGATTCTCCTCTGCGCGACCTCCAGTGACGCCCTGGACATCTTCCGGGGCGGGGTCCGCTTCTCCTCCCTGAACATCGGCAACCTGCATTACGCGGCGGGCAAGGTGGAGATCGCCCCGTCGGTCTACTTTGCCAAGGAAGACTTCGAAGCCGTTCATTCCTTCTCCCATCTCGGGGTGGCCGTGACGGTCCGGGCGACGCCGTTCGAGGCCGGCACCTCGTTCGACCCGGAGAAATGACGGCGATGGAGTGGCGATTCCTGCTGGCGACGGCGCTCGGGGGCGCCATCTATCTCGACCGGACCGCCGCGTTCCAGCTGATGCTGCATAGACCCCTCGTCGTGGCTTCTTTGATGGGGGCGATCTTCGGGAACTTTGCGGCAGGGGCCCAGGTGGGAGCGGTGCTGGAACTCCTCTACATCGCCCGCCTCCCCGTGGGGGCTTCCATTCCTCCCGACGACACGGGAGCCGCGGTGTTCGGCGGGGCCGCCGCCGCCGTGGCGTCTTCCTCCATCGGGCTCGATCCGGGGAGTTTCGTCGCGATCCTCTTGCTTTCCGTGCTGTGCGCGGAGTTCGGGAAGTACGCGGACCGCTTCGTGCGCCGGATGAACGGGAGGATTGCCCACCTGACGGTCGAATGGATGGATCGGGGGGACTCCCAGGCGGTGGAGCACGGATTGCGGGCCGGCGTCACGCTCTTCGCCGTCTTCGGGATGGCGCTCACGATCCTGTTTTCCGGACTCGGCATCTCCGCGGCGAGGCATCTGCTTACCCGGTTCGGCCCGGAGAGCCACTTCCAGTTCGCGGCCCTCCTTCCTGCGCTTCCCCTGCTCGGGGCGGCCTCGATCTTCTCCTGCAGCAGGACGGACCGGACGGCGCCGGTGTTCTATCTGACGATGGGATGCGTGTTCGCCGCGACGTTCTTCTTCCGGTGGTTGGGCTGATGGGCGGCATTCCGTTGCGCATCCGGAGGAAGGTATGGCTGCGACAGTTCTTTCTGCAGGGATGCTGGAACTACGAGGGGATGCAGAACGTGGGATTCGCCTACAGCATCCTCCCCGCGCTTCGCGACCGCTACGAAAACCGTCCGGAGGACCTTTCCCGGGCGCTCAAGCGCCATGTCGAGTTCTTCAACACCCACCCGGCCATGGCGTCGGTGATCCTGGGGGCGGCGGTCCGGCTCGAGGAGCGCGTCGCGGCCGGCGAGGCGGATCCGCGGGCGGTCGGAACGTTCAAGGTGGGGCTGATGGGCTCTCTCGGGGCGATCGGGGACTCGTACTTTTGGGGATCCCTGAAGCCGATGGCCTCCGCGGCGGGAGCGATCCTGGCATTCGTCCATCCCCTTCTGGGGATCGCGGCGCTTCTTCTCCTTTACAATTGGTCCCACCTCGCGATCCGTTTCCGGGGATTCGCCGCCGGCATGGGAGGGGAGGAGAGTGCCGTCCGGTTTTTGCGGGAGGCGGGCTTCGCGGAAAGGACGGAGAACCGGAAGATGATCGCCGCCATCCTCGGCGGGGCCTATGCCGGGTGGGTGGCAAGCCACGCGGCCCATCTGTTCGGCGGGGCCTGGATGGAACTGGGGATCTTCCTGGTCGCCGCGACCGCCGTCCATCTGTTCACGGTTCTTTTCCGGAAGGCGGTCTCGCCTTCGGAAGTGCTGCTTCTGCTGCTCCTGGTGGGGACGCTGATCCTATGGCGGTGAAGGCGCCGGGAGACGGGAAGGAAGACATGGACGTGGAATTCCAGAGGGTGGAGCGCCGCTTCGAGATCGTGAACAAGCTGGGGCTGCACGCGCGCGCCGCCGCGAAGCTCGTCCGCCTGGCCAACCGGTTCTCTTCCGACATCCGGCTGGAGAAGGAGGGATTGGAAGTGAACGGC
>DASUAN010000277.1:0-13342 GCA_035763765.1 Candidatus Deferrimicrobiaceae bacterium | reverse complement strand
ATGCCCCGGCCGCCGCCAGCGTCGCGAACAGGAGCGCAAGAAGCGTGACCGACGGCCTGCGGGAAGGTTTGGAGGCCCGGGGCGCCATTAGGGGTTTTCTCTCCATTTTCAGTGGCTTCGGGGGTGAAAGATCCGGCGGGGGCGGTTCCGGCCCGAAAATCTCCTCCCGGAGATTGCGTTCCCCCAGGCCGGCGAGTTCTTCCTGGATCTTGTTTGCCCGGAGATCGTCGGCGGCTCCGGGAAGAGGGTCGGGTTGCGGGGTCGGGGGAGTCGGTGCGGGATCCTCTTCCAGGGCCCATCGGGGGGCTTGGCTTAGCTGTTCGGAAATGTCGAATGATTTGGGCGGTTCCTGGAGAGTCCTGTCCTTATTGAGCATGTCGGAAGAGTCGGTGTCCAGAACCAGAAACTCCAAGGGCTTCCGGTCCGCTTCCGGTTCTTCCTCCCCAAGGATCGTCGCGGCGCGGGGATCCTTTTCCGACGGTTCCCGGAAATCTCCGGCGAGGAGTTTCCCGTTTTTCGGGGGCGAATGGACTTCCTCCCCGAAGAGGGGGGTATCGAAGGAGGCGTCGACCTCCTCGAGGTACGGGGGAGAAACCTCGGCAAACGATTCCGCGAGTTCCCTCGCCGCCACGTCCGGTTCCCGGTCTGCCGAAACGGGCGCCTCCGCCACCACGGAAGGAGGCTCCGGCTCGCCCTTCTGCTCCCGGTCCAGGGGGCTCTCGACGGGGGCGTCGATCACCGCCGCGGGGGAAGGAGGGACTTCCGGATACGATTCCGCGGATTCCTGTGCGGCAACCTCCCGTTCCCGATCCCGATCGAGCAGTCGGTCGAAGGCGGCTTCGACCTCCTCCCCGACTTCGGAGGCGGTTCCCCGAGGCGGTTCCGCGGATTCCTGTGCCGCCGGATCCGGTTCCTGGTCCTTGCGGAGGGGGGTCTCGAAAGTGGCGTCGACCTTGTTTTTCGATGGGGCAGCGGCCCTCCGTTCCGGTTCTCGAAGAACCGACCGGAGGTCGAAGAGTTCCTTCCCGACGGGAGCGGATGGTTTTTCCGCCGGGATCTCGCCCTTCATGACGATGATCGACTCGCCGCATTTCCGGCAGCGGATGCGCGCTCCTTTCCCCTTGATCCGGGACTCGTCCAGCTTGAAACGCGCCCTGCAGGCCTGGCACTCAATGATCATCCATTCCCTCCGAAGGGACGGCAGTACCCTCGTAAGGATATCATGGATTCGCCCGAACCGCACAACCCCGGTTTCTCATCCCTTGTGACGCCTGGCGCCGAGAGCGCACAGGAGGATGCCCGCCTCGTAAAGGACGTAGATCGGGACGGCGACAAGGATCTGGGAGACGGCATCCGGCGGGGTAAGGACCGCTCCGAGCAAAAATACGCCGACGATCGCCGCCTTCCTGCCGCGACGGAGAAGGTTCGGGGTGAGGATCCCCGCCCGGCCTCCGAGGTACATCACGAGAGACACCTCGAACATCACTCCGAAAAACAGCAGGATTCGCAGAACCAGCGAGAGGGACTCCTTCATCGACGGCATCGCGACGATCGTCGGTCCCCCGAAGGCGAGAAAGAAGGAGAAGATCGTCGGGACCGCGAAGAAGTACGCGAAAACCATCCCAAGAACGAGGGCCGCCGTCGAAAGGCCCGAGAAGAGCAGGAGGATCTTCCTCTCTTTCCGGTAGAGGCCCGGGCTCACGAACCGCCAGGCCTGGTAGGAGATCACCGGGCTTGCGAGGAGGAAACCTCCCCAGAGGGCCAGCTTGAAGTAAGTGAGGAAGGCCTCGGTGAGTTCGGTGAAGATGAGCCGGGATCCTCCGGGGAGCAGCTCGGTCAGGGGTGCAAGGAGCGTCCGGTAGAGGATTTCCACGCGGGAATAGCAAAGGGCGGTCCCGACGCCCATCGCGATCAGGGATCGGATTACCCGCTGGCGCAGTTCTTCCAGGTGCTCGGTGAGCGGAAGCCGGACCTCGGAATTCGTTCCTGGTTCCGGGTTCATTTAGGCGGGGGGGCCTTTTCCGTTCATCCCTTGGGAGCGGTTGGGGGCGGGCCGGCGTCGCCGGCGGCGGATGGGGGAGTGTCGGGCGGCGGCGCATCGCCGGCGGGAGACACAGCGTCCAGGTCCTTTTCTTCGGATTCCGCCTCCCGAACCGCTTCATCGATTCCCTTCCGTACCTCCTCGGACGCCTTCTTGAATTCGGCGATCCCCTTCCCGAGGCTCTTGGCGAGGTCCGGGAGGCGCTTGGGTCCGAAGAAGATCAGGACCACGACGAGAATGATGAGCATCTCCTGGAAGCCGATTCCGAACATTTCCTGACCTCTTCCTGACGTTTCCTAAGAGATACTATACCGCGGGTTCCCCGCCAAATCCACGTTATCCGATAGGATAACCCACCTATCCGATCGGACGATCACCGGGAGGGGGCGCATCCCGAACCGGAGTCGTATCCCCTCGTCTTTCCAGCACATCTTGTTTGGGGCACGGCATTTGAAAAGCGTATAATCTTATCATCTGGCCGGACGAGGCGCATTTCCAAAGGAGGAATTTCGTGTTCATCGGCATCGACGTCGGATCGATCAGCGCGAAGTTCGTTCTGGTCGCCCGGTCTTCCGACCCCCCGCTTCCCGAGGAAACCCGCCGCGCGTTTCTCGATCCCGACCCGGTGTCGCTTCCGGGGTCCACGGGGGCCTATCTCCTCTCCTACGATCGTTTGCTGGGGGACCCGAACCGGAAAGTTCCCGAACGGCTGGCAACGTGGATCGCGCGGATCGGCGCCGGCCGAATCGAGGGCGTCGCGGTCACCGGCAAGAGCGGAGTGCGGCTGGCCCAGATCCTGAGGGCCCGGTACGAGAACGACTTCCGCTGTCTGGTGCGAAGCGTCACCGCGGTCCACCCCGAGATCCGCACGATCTTCGAGATGGGAGGAGAAAACGCGAAAGTCATCCGCCTCGACGCCACGGGCGCGGAAGGACGGCTGCGGATCCGGGACTACGACACGAACGGGGAGTGTGCCGCCGGCACGGGATCGTTCATCGACCAGCAGGCCAACCGGATGAGGCTCGCCGTGGAGGAGATCGGGGAGATGGTCACCCGGGCCGGGAGCGCGGCCCGGATCGCGGGACGATGCTCGGTGTTCGCCAAAACCGACATGATCCACGCCCAGCAGAAAGGCTATTCCCCCGAGGAGATCCTGAAAGGGCTGTGCGAGGCGGTCGCCCGCAATTTCAAAAGCAGCATCAACAAGGGAAAGGAGCCCGTTCCCAAGGTGGCGCTCGTCGGGGGGCTGTTCGCCAACCAGGGGGTGGTGCAGGCCGTCCGCGACGCGTTCGGATTTTCCCCCGACGACGCGGTGCTCCCGTGGGGATATGCCCACCTCGGGGCGGTCGGGGCCGCGTTGCTGGCGGCCGACGACCCGAAGACGGAGGAGAAGCGGGCGGAGGCGGTTTCCTTTCCCGCGTCGGGGCCCCCCGGAGAAGGAGAGACATCCTTCCCCGCCTGGCCCCCGCTGGCCACCGGAAACGTCGTCTTCCTGAGGGACCGGGTGGGAGATGCGCCCTCTCTCGACGGACGTCCGGACGTATTCCTCGGGATCGACGTGGGATCCGTGAGCACGAATTTCGCCCTCGTCGACGGGGAAGGAAACCTCCTCAAGGAGATCTACGTCAATACGCAGGGGCGGCCGGTCCAGGTGGTGACCGACGGCCTGCGCGACCTGTGGGAGGAGTTCGGGGACCGCATCCGGATCCGCGGCGTGGGCACGACCGGTTCGGGGAGGGAACTGATCGGCGAACTCGTCGGCGCGGACACCGTGCAGGACGAGATCACCGCCCACAAGACCGGTTCCTCCTTCATCAGCCGGCGATACTTCGGGCAGTCCGTGGACACCATCTTCGAGATCGGCGGGCAGGATTCGAAGTTCATCAGCCTGGAAGACGGCGTGGTGGTCGACTTCGCGATGAACGACGCCTGCGCAGCGGGCACGGGGTCCTTTCTGGAGGAACAGGCGGAGCGGCTCGGCATCCAGATCAAGGGAGAGTTCGCGGAAATGGCCCTCTCCTCCCGGGCCCCCATCCGCATGGGTGAGCGGTGCACCGTCTTCATGGAGCAGGATCTCAACACCTACCTCTACCGGGGGGCTTCCAAGGTAGACCTCGTGGCGGGGCTTGCCTACTCCGTCGCCATCAACTACCTGAACCGGGTCGTCCGCGGTCGGAAGATCGGGGAGACGATCTACTTCCAGGGAGGGACGGCCTACAACGACGCCGTCGCAGCGGCCTTCGCCCACGTTCTCGGGAAGCGGATCATCGTCCCTCCCCACAACGGGGTCATCGGGGCGATCGGGATGGCGCTCCTGGCGCGCGACAAGGTGAAGGCCACGGAGGAGAGCACGCGGTTCCGTGGTTTCGACATGGGTGCCGTCGACTACCGGAGGCGCGAGTTCGTCTGCAAGGGGTGCAGCAATTTCTGCGACATGCAGGAGATCCGGATCGAGGGCACGAACACCTACTGGGGGGACAAGTGTTCCGAGCGATACCGGAAACGTGCCCGGACCGGCGTCCGGCCGGTGGTCGAGGATCTGTTTGCCCGGCGGGCGGAGTGGTTCGACTCCCTTCTGGAGGGTGAAACGAAGGGACCCCGCGGGACCGTCGGGTATCCCCGGGCGATGTACTACTACGAGCGGTTCCCGTTCTGGAAGGCGTTCCTCTCCTGCCTGGGCTTCGGCCTGAAGGTGAGCCCGCGGACGGACAAGGCGATCGCGCGGGAGGGATTCGAGAAGACCGTCGCCGAGCCGTGCTACCCGATCCAGGTCGCCCACGGCCACGTGGCGGCCCTCCTGCGGGACGGGATCGACTTCCTGTTCGTCCCCAACGTCGTCAATGCGGAGACGACCCACACCCATACCCAGTCCCACTTCTGTCCCTGGGGACAGACCCTTCCGTTCGTGCTGGCGTCGGTTCCCGGCTGGGAAAGGGAGGTGCGCCAGAAGCTCCTTGCGCCGACCGTCCGGTTCCGGGACGACGAGCGCCTGCTGGTCGAGGATCTCTTCGAATGTTTCGGCCCGCTGGGCGTCTCCCGCCGCGAGATCCGCGAGGCGATCCGGGAAGGGTGGAAGGAGCAGCGGCGGTTCAACCATTTTCTCGTCGACCGCGGGGCGGCGGCGGTCACCGAGGTCGAGCAGGCGGGTGCCCATGCCGTCATCCTGATCGGCCGCTCGTACAACCTCTACGACCGCGACGTCAATCTGAACATCCCCGCCAAGCTGCGCGACCAGTATGGAGCGAACGTGATCCCGATCGATTTTTTGCCCGTGGACGGGATCGACATCCGGGACATCCACGACAACATGTTCTGGAACTACGGGAGGAAGATCATCGCGACGGCGAAGTGGTGCCGGAACCGGCCGAAGTACCACATCATCTACATCACCAATTTCAAGTGCGGGCCGGATTCCTTTATCCGGCACTTCATTCAGAAGGCGTCCGGCGCGCCCTACCTTTCCCTCCAGTTCGACGGACACGGCAACGACGCCGGATACATGACGCGGTGCGAGGCGTATCTCGACAGCAAGGGGGTATTGCGCTGGTGGGCGGAAACGTGAGCGGGTCGCCGCTCTCCGGGAGAACGGTCTTTTTCCCCCCGATGACCGAGGCGGGGGTGCGCACCATCGCGGCGGCCTTCCGGTCGGTGGGAATCGAGGCCAGGCCCATGCCGCCATCCGACGAGGAGACGCTTCTCCTCGGCGGTCGCTTCTCCTCGGGGGAGGAGTGCCTCCCCCAGAAGGTGACGCTGGGCGATACGCTCAAGCTTCTCGTGCACGGGGGCTTTGCCCCCGAGAAGATGGCGCTCTTCATGCCGGCGTCGAACGGGCCGTGCCGGTTCGGGCAGTACGGCCCCTACATGAAGATGGTCTTCGAGGAGATGGGCTTCGGGGACGTGATGCTCATCTCCCCCACCTGTGCGGACGGATACAGTGGCATGGGGGAGCACGCCGACGAGTTGATCCGTACCGCGTGGCGGGCCATGGTCGGGGGCGACCTTCTCCAGAAGCTTCTCCTTCGGATCCGCCCCTACGAGAAGGAACCGGGCGCTGCCGACGCGGCGTTCGACGCCGCGGTCGAAATCCTTTGCCGGGCCGTGGAGGTCCCGGGCGGGAAGCAGGGGGAGAAACTTGCGCGGATCGTCGCAGCCCTGCAGGAAGGGCGCAGGCGGTTCCAGCGCGTACCGGCGGACTTCTCCTCCCCGCGGCCCCTGATCGGGGTCGTCGGGGAGATCTTCTGCCGGCTCAACACCTTCAGCAACGACGACGTGGTGCGCAAGGTGGAGGAGGCCGGGGGGGAATGCTGGATCTCGGACGTGACGGAGTGGGTGTGGTACACCAACGCCGACCACCACCGGGAGCTGAAGCGGTACGGCAAGACCCTGAGCATGGAGATGCTGGGAGCGAAGCTGAAGTGGCACTTCCAGCGGAAGGACGAACATGCCCTGCTCGAGGTGTTCGAGGGGGATTTCCGCGGCTACGAGGAGCCGCACGACATCCGCGAGGTGATGGAACTCGCCCGTCCCTACCTGATTCCCGAGGGGACGCTGGGAGAGATGCTCCTCTCGGTGGGGAAGTCGGTCTACCTGTACCGGAAGGGAGTGGACGGCATCCTCGATATCAACCCCTTTTCCTGCATGAACGGGATCGTCTCCGAGGCCGTCTATCCGCGCGTGTCCCGCGACTGCGACGACCTCCCGGTCCGCGTGCTATACTTCGACGGGACGCACGTGGACCGCCGGTACGAGCTGGAGATCTTCATGGAGCTCGTCCGGGAATACCTCTCCCGGAAGAGGATGCGGCGCGTTCTCCCGGGGGATTTCGGGAAGGCGAAAGCGGCCGGCGCCTGATCCTTTCCGCCGGGACCCCCCGCGGAACCGTCCGCGGCGAAGCGAGGGAGGCGGGAAACGGATTGAGGCTCGCGGTCGTATCGGACATCCACTCGAACGGCGACGCGCTCCAGGCCGTTGCCCGGGAGATCGACCGGCGGCGAATCGACCGGGTGGTCCACCTGGGCGACCTCGTAGGGTACAACGCCGAGCCCGAAGCGTGCGTCCGGTGGGCAAGGGAGTACGCGGCGGAAGGGGTGGTCGGGAACCACGACGCCGTCGTGTGCGGCAAGTCGAACGGCGAGTTCTTCCATCTCCCGGCCCTGCGCGCCGCCCGTTGGTCCGCGGAGAACATCTCGTCCGAATCGATGGCGTACCTCGCAGGGCTTCCGGAAAGCGTCCGGCTTCCCGAGGGGATTCTTCTCGTGCACGGTGCCCCTTCCGACCCGGACCGCTACCTGTTCCTGCTCGAGGACGCCGAGGAGGAAATGGAGATGCTGTCCGTCGTCTCCCCGGCGCAGGCGGTGTTCTTCGGGCATACCCATCTCCCCATGGCCTTCGTCCGAAGGATCGGCGGGATTACGGTATCGGCTCCCCTCGAGGGCCTGCGGATCGAAGAGGGAGAGACGGCGATGCTCAATCCCGGAAGCGTCGGCCAGCCGCGCGACCGGAATCCCCGCGCCTCCTTCCTGGTATTCGATACCCGCACCGGGGAGGTTTCCTGGATCCGCGTGCCGTATGACATCGGGTCCTGCCGGCGGAAGGTTCTCGACGCGGGCCTTCCGAGGTTCTTCGCGGCGCGCCTGGCGGACGGAACGTGAGAAGGCGGCTGTTCCGCCTCCTCCCGCACACGGCGGACCTCATGCTGGAGGTCCGCGCGGGGGACCTTCCCGGGCTTTTCTCCTCCTGCGTGCTCGCCCTCTTCTCCCTCCTCGTGGACCGGCGGACCGTGCGGCGGACGGAGGTCCGAACCGCCGAGGGGACCGGAGAAACCCCCGAGGAGCAACTGTTTTCCCTTCTAAGGCAGGCATTGCTGCTGTTTGCCGCTCACCAGTTTCTCGCCCGCACCGCGCGTGTTACGATAAAGGAGAAGCGGGTGATGCTAGTGGCGGAGGGCGAGCCGCTCGATTTCTCGCGGCATTTCGTCAACCGGGAGATCAAGGCGGTGACGGCGCACGCCATGCGCGTTACGGAATCGCCGGGGGGCTGTCTCGCCCGCTTCGTGCTGGACGTGTAATCCCTCATCCGATCGAACGTGCGGCGAACCTGGCGAGAAAGGAGTGTCGAGATGCGGTTCAAGGACGTCGAGATCCAAAAACGGTCCGAAACGATGTGGGAGATCCCGCGCGAGGGGGGGATGCGGGTTCCGGGGCTCATCTTCGCGTCCGAGGCGATGATGGGGGATATTTTGAGGGACGAGGCCGTGCGGCAGGTCATGAACGTGGCCCATCTCCCGGGGATCCTGAAATACAGCATCGGGATGCCGGACATCCACTGGGGGTACGGTTTCCCGATCGGGGGAGTGGCCGCGATGGACGTCGAAGAGGGAGTGGTCTCCCCCGGGGGGGTGGGGTACGACATCAACTGCGGAGTCCGTCTCCTCCGGTCCGAACTGCCCATCGACACGCTGCGCCCGAAGCTCAGGGAGCTTGTGGCGGCGCTGCATCGCGAAGTTCCTTCGGGCATCGGCTCGAAGGGCTTCGTCCGCCTCACCAAGGAGGACGAGGAGAGGGTGCTCACCGAAGGATCCCGCTGGGCTGCCTCCCGGGGCTTCGCATCCGCGGAGGACCTCGTCTGCACCGAGAGCGGGGGGAAGCTCCCCGGCGCGGACCCCGGCGCGGTTTCCGCCGTCGCGAAGAAAAGGGGACGCGACCAGCTGGGGACGCTCGGGTCGGGGAACCACTTCCTCGAGATCGACGAGGTGGTGGAGGTGTTCGACGAAGAGGCCGCCCGGGTGTTCGGGCTTTTCCCGGGGCAGGCGGTCGTGCTCGTCCACTCGGGCTCCCGGGGGCTGGGGTATCAGGTGTGCGACGACTATCTGGCGACGATGGTCGACTACATGCGCCGGAATGCGATCGATCTCCCCGACCGGCAGCTCGCCTGCGCACACATCCGCTCCCCGGAAGGGAAGGCGTACCTCTCCGCGCTGACGGCGGCCGCGAACTATGCCTTCGCGAACCGGCAATTGCTTGCGCACCAAGCCCGGGAGACCTTCCTGCGCTTCTTGGGCATGGGCCCGCGCGACCTGGGGATGCGGCTGGTGTACGACTGCGGGCACAACAATGCGAAATTCGAGGTGCACGAGGTCGACGGGGCGAAGCGGAAGGTCCTCGTCCACCGCAAGGGGGCGACCCGCTGCTTCCCCGCGGGGAACGAGGAGATCCCGGAAGTGTACCGGGGCGTCGGACAGCCGGTCCTCATCCCGGGGGAGATGGGAAACGCGTCGTTCGTTCTGGCGGGGTCTCCGGGGGCGATGGAGGTATCCTTCGGCTCGACGTGCCACGGGGCGGGGCGCAGGATGAGCCGCACCCAGGCGAAGGCCAGCGTGCGCGGGAAATCGATCATCCAGGAGATGGAAAAACGCGGAGTGATCGTCGCATGCGCCTCCCACAAGACCCTGGCCGAGGAGATCCCGGAGGCCTACAAGGACGTGTCCCAAGTGGTGGACGTCGTGCACGAGGCGGGGATCGCGAGGAAAGTGGCCAGGCTCAAGCCCGTGGCGGTCGTGAAGGGATAGGAGGCGCGGCGATGCCGGTCGCATGGTTCGAGACGATCTTCGACGAAAGGTACCCGGAACTGTTCGGGCCGCTCGAGGGGAACGCCGAAAAGGAGGTGGAGGAGATTCTCGGTCTCCTAGCGCTGCCCTCCGGCTCCGCCGTGGAGGATCTGGGATGCGGGAGGGGACGGCACTCCATCCCGTTCGCCCGGCGGGGATACCGGGTGACCGGCGTGGACCTTTCCGAGAAGATGCTGGCGATCGCGCGCGCAAGGGCCCGAAAGGAGGGGGTCTTCGTGGAATGGGTGCGCGAGGACATGCGGGTCTTCCGCCGTCCCGGGGCCTTCGATCTGTGCCTTTCCCTGTTCACCTCCTTCGGGTTCTTCAACGACAGGGAGAATCAGAAGGTTTTGGCCAACATGGGGGTGAGCCTGAAGGAAGGGGGCACCTTGCTCCTCGACCTCCGGAACGCCGGGAAAGGGCTGTCGCGCCTCGAGAACTGGAACCAGACGATCGAGGTCCCTACGGGGAACCTCCGGATGTCGGTCCGGTTCAACCGCCGGACCAAGCGGGCGACGGCGGAGCACGTCCTGATCCGGAAGGACGGGATCCGGATTTCCTCCGCCTTCGACGTGCGGGTCTACTCGGTCGGGGAACTGAAGGCGATGCTCGGGAAGGCCGGGATGCTCGTGAAGAACGTCTTCGGCTCCCTTTCGGGAGAGCCCTTCACGGACGAGTCCGGCCGGATGGTCATCGTTTCCGCGAAGGAGTAGGTCTCTTTCCGACCGCTTTGTCCCCTCTTCAGAGGAGATCGTCCGCGGGGGGACGCGGGGCGCCCGTTCTTCCCCCTGCCGAGATCGCTTCCGGGACCGTCCCGACCCGAAAGGGGAGAAGGACTCCCCCGGAGGAACCGGGCGGGAGCGCCTTGCCGGCCTCCGGGTCGACGCGTGCGAAGGTGATCCCCGGGGGGACGGGGAAGTCCCGGTTGGGGTAGAGGGGCAGGACCCGCCCCATGAAACGGCTCCAGATGGGGAGCGCCACGACGGCCGCCGACTCGCGGTCCCCCAGCGGGCGCGGGTTGTCGAATCCGATCCAGACCCCCGCCACGAGGTCGGGCGAAAACCCGAGGAACCAGGCGTCCGTGTTTTCGTTCGTGGTGCCGGTCTTGCCGGCGAGGTAGCGCCCGAGTCCTTTCGCGGCCTTGCCGGTTCCGTTCAGGATGACCTCCTGCATCATCCGGACCATGAGGTAGGCCGTATCGGGAGGGATCGCCGGTTCGGCCGAAGGCGTCGTCCTCTCCAGGACATTGCCGCGGACGTCCCTCACCTCGCGGAGGAAAAACGGCTTGGGACGGATGCCGCGGTTGGCGAGCGTCGCATAGGCGTTGCACATTTCCAGCAGGGAGACCCCCGAGGAACCCAGGGCGATGGAAAGGTTTCTCTCGATGGGGGATTCGATGCCAAGCGCTTTCGCGGTCCGCAGGGCGGACTCGACGCCCACTTCGTTGAGCAGTCGGATGGTGGCCAGGTTGCGGGACTGGGCCAGGGCCTCGATGAGAGGGATGGGGCCCAGGAATTTTCCGTCGTAGTTTCTCGGTTTCCAGATCTCCTCCTCGTTCCGGTCGAACTCCACGGGAGAATCGTCCGTCATCGAAACGACCGTTCTTCCCCCGGAAATCGCCGCCGTGTAGACGATGGGCTTGAAGGCCGATCCGGGCTGTCTCCTCGCCTGCAGCGAGCGGTTGAACTGGGACGCCGCGAAGTCGATTCCCCCCACCATGGCGAGGATCGCCCCGTTGTGCGGGTCGAGGGCGAGGATCGCCCCCTGGAGCCCCTCGTACTTGTTCCGCTCCTCCGTCCTCTTCACCCCTTCGATCAATACGTCATGGGCCGCTTCCTGCAGGCGCGGATCGATTGTCGTATAGATCCGGAGTCCGTCCCGGTACAGCGATTCCGTCCCGTATTTTTCCGTCAGGTAGACCCGGACCTCTTCGAGAAAGTAGGCCGCCTTGGACCGGAAGGTGGACGGAGGCGCAAGGACGATCTTGGCGGCGTAGGCTTTGTCGGACTCCTCCTGATTGAGAAATCCCGCCTCCACCATCCTCCGCAGGACGTACCGCTGGCGGCCCTTCGCGAGTTCGGGATTGGTTCGAGGCGAATAGCGGTTGGGGGCCTTGGGAAGGCCGGCGAGCAGCGCCCCTTCCGCCAGATTGAGTTCGGCTACCCCCTTGCCGAAGTACGCCCGCGAGGCGGCCTCCACTCCGTAGGCTCCCTCGCCGAGGAAAATCTGGTTCAGGTACAGGAAGAGGATCTCCTCCTTGCTCATCTTGCTTTCCATCCGGTAGGCGAGGATCAGTTCCTTGAGCTTGCGCCGGATGCTCTTTTCGTGCGTGAGGAAGAGATTCTTCACCGTCTGCTGGGTGATGGTGCTCCCCCCCTGGGCGAACCGGGCCCCCAGAAGATCCTTGAGAGCGGCGCGGGCGATGGCGGTCAGGTCGACCCCCCGGTGCTTGAAGAAGTTGGCGTCCTCGGCCGAGACGAAGGCGTTTACGACGTGGGGAGGGATCTGCTGATAGGGGACGACCGTCCTCTTTTCGAGGTAGATTTCCCCCACCACCTTGTTGTAGCGGTCGTAGATCTTGGAGGAAACGCTCGGCCGGTACTCCTGCACGGATTCGATGGAAGGGAAGGATCCGAACTTCGCCAGCAGGAGGAGCCCGACCACCGCCCCGGACAGAAAGCAGAGGAGAAGCGTTCCCGCCAGCAGAAGGCGCTTTCTCCGGGAAGGCCCCCGGGGATCGTCGTCCAGAGACAGAACCTGGGAGCTCATTCTTTCCCCGCGAAATCGATCATCCTGGAGAATCATTATCATACAGCCGCCCTCCCATGGGAAGGGCGGCCGGTGAAACCCTAGACCGTCATCGGCGGCCAACGGTTCCCGCTGAATATCCGACCTTCGGAGGGCGTATAATGGAAAACCAGGAGGAGGGGCCCATGCGAAGGCTGCGTTATCTCGGATTGGCGGTGATCCTGGCACTGGCGCTTGCCGGGTGCGGGGACAATGACAGTGATGTTCGGACCGTTTTTTCCGCAGAGATCCTAAGCGATGCATCCGTAGATGGCGACCTCTCCCTGGCCCCCTGGGAAACGGTTCCGTTGGTTACTCCAGCCACCGATTTCAATGAAATACTCATAGGGGTGGACGGGGTCGGAGTGGAATACAGGGGATTCGTACACTTTCCTTTCGACGGTTCCACAGCGGGAGATATTATCCCATCCGATGCCGATGTCCGGTTCGCCTACGTAGAATTTTTCGTGTCTTCCGTTAATTTCATCGGGACAGCTGATTTTCTTATGGATTTGGTTTCTTTCCCCCCGCCTTTGGTTCCCGATGACTATTTTCGCGATTTTCCTCACGTAACAATTCCCCTCGCAAGCCGGACATTCCCGATGCGGTCGGATGATCTATACGGATTCGTCCGTATCGAAGTCACCCCACTAATGAGGGAGGCGATTCGTCTCGGACTGCCCGATTTTCAGATCCGGATTTTGCTCGATCTGGACTTTACGTTTGGCCAATTTGGGGTGGAAGATATCCCGGGGCGGACCGGGACGTTTACCGCACCCCTTTTGTATGTCGAGTATTATTGATCCATGCAAGGAAGCTTCCACTGGAAGGCCTGTGGGCTTGGCCGCCGCATTTCTCGAATATTGTTGTAGAATCTTCTCGTGCCACCCACGGGAACGAGGAAACAG
>DASUAN010000276.1:0-2446 GCA_035763765.1 Candidatus Deferrimicrobiaceae bacterium | reverse complement strand
AAGGGCCGGTCCACCCTTCTGCTTTGCCGGTGAACCTCTCGGGCCACGATCTCCTTTCCCGACCCGTTTTCCCCCACAATGAGCACCGAGGCGTTGGTGGGCCCGGCGGCGGCGATTTCGGCCCGGACCCGCTGCATGGTCTCCGAGTTTCCGACCAGGCGGTATTTCTTCTCGACCCGTTCCTTCAGCGCCACATTCTCCAGGCGCAACTCCCCCTGCTCGATCGCGCGGGAAAGGGTGATGAGCAGCTTGTTGAGGGAGATCGGCTTCTCGATGAAGTCGAACGCACCCGTCTTGACCGCCTTCACCGCCGTGTCGATCGTCCCGTGACCCGAAATCATGATGACGGGAAGGATCGGATACACCTCCCGGATCCTCTTCAGCGTCTCCAGCCCGTCCATCCCGGGCATCCACACGTCGAGCAGGACGGCGTCCACGAACGACCGCGAAAGGACCTCGAGACCCTGTGCGCCGTCCTGGGCCTGCAGAACGCGGTACCCGTCGTCGGACAGCACGCCCTCCAGCGTCTTTCGGATGTTCTCCTCGTCGTCGATGACCAGAACCGAGTAGCCCATGCCGAACCTACCCCCTTCCCTTCCTGCGGACGGGGAACTCGATCTCGAAGACCGCGCCCTTCGGAACGTTGTCGCTAACTCTCACCGTACCCTGATGGTCGCTCACCACCGCGCTGACGATCGCCAGTCCGAGGCCCGTCCCCCCCTCCTTGCGGGAGAAGTACGGCTCGAACAACCGGCCCCGGTCCCCCGAGGGAATCCCCGGCCCGTCGTCGAGGACGGACACCCGGACGGTTCCCAGCGTCGGCTCATGCCCTATCCGGACCAGGACCCTTCCCTCCTTTTCCAGCGCCGCCGCAGCGTTTTCCAGAAGGTTGGTCAGTGCCCTTCGGATCTGGAATGGGTCGTAGGAAACGGGAGGCATCTCCCCCTCCTGCTCGAACTCCCAAACGATTCCGGGATGGGCCGTCCGGAACGTTTCCACGACCGGACGAAGCTCTTCCACGAGGTTCCCCTCCTTGAACACGGGCGCCGGCATGCGGGCAAACCGGGTAAACTCCTCGACGAGCGCCTTCAGCGACCCCACTTCGGAAAGGATCGTCTGGGTGCACTCGGAGAAGGCCGGGTCGTCTTCGTGCGACAGGGCAAACTTCTTCTGAAGCCGCTCCGTGGAAAGCTGGATGGGGGTCAGGGGGTTCCGTATCTCGTGGGCAATCCGGCGTGCGACATCCCGCCAGGCCATGACCCTCTGGAGCCTCATCGCCTGGGAGAGATCGTCGAACGCCACCACGAGTCCCGTGTATTCCCCGTCGTCGGCATGGAGCGCCGTCACGCTGACCCGCAGGGAAATCTCCTTCCCCCCTACGACGAGGTCCACCTGCCGCTCCACCTGTCTTCCGGGCGTTTCCCCCACTTCCCGCGACAGGGTCCGCACCGTCTCGTAATGCTCCTCGCGGACGACCTCCTTGTAAGGCTTGCCGAGCACCTTGTCCGTCTTGATCGCCAGGAGACGCTCCGCCACCTTGTTGATCATCGCGATACGGCCGGCACGGTCGATGACGATGACCCCGGTGGAGATGTTCGTGAGGATCGTCTCGGTGAACCGGCTCCTCCTTCGAAGCTCCTCGAACGTGTCCGAGAGGGAAACATTGGCATCCTCGAGACTCTTTTTCATCTCCTTCAGATCCGCCGTCATCCGGTTGAAGGACCCGACCAGATTTCCGAACTCGTCGTTGGACCGGTAATCGAGCCGTACGTCCAGATCTCCGGCGGCCACCTTTTCGGTCCCTTCGGCCAGCATCTGGACGGGGACGGTGATCTGCCGCGCGAGATACATCCCCATCCAGGAGGCGGCGAATACTACAAGGAGGGTGATGAGAACGAGGATGCCGATGTAACTCGCCCGGATCGGGTCGTCGAGGAGTCTCACTTGGTGGTATTCATCGTACGCCTTGTGGATCTCCTTGATCCGGTTCGCCTCGGCGGGCGGCAGGATCTTCACCGCCACGACGGTCCTCCCGTCGGGCAGTCTGCGAGCTGCGGTCGCGTACGAATTCCCCACGAAGGTCGACGATTTCTCGTGCGGCCCGCTCTCCTCCTCCCCCCTTAGCCAGGAGCGGATATCCGAGACGACCTCTCCCGGAAGATCCCCGCTTGACGCAAGGACACCCCTCTTTCCCAGAACCATGAGTGAAACGCCGGGGGCTTGCCCGCGCCGGGCGGTCTCAAGGACGGCCGTGACAGATGTTTTCTTCCCTTTCCGGAGGACCTCCGACGCGGCCTGATCCGCCGCCCCGGACAGGGTTTTCGCTTCCTTCTCGAGAGCTCCCCGGGCGATGTCGATCGCGCCGGTCAAAGCGACGCCCACCCTGCCGCCGATCCACGACTTGATGCTCGTCGTGGTGATGTTGGCGGCCGCCACGAAAAGGAGG
>DASUAN010000275.1:0-4198 GCA_035763765.1 Candidatus Deferrimicrobiaceae bacterium | reverse complement strand
CGGAAGAACACGAGCTCAGTTCGGGGGGGGCCGCGAACGAAGGGTGGACCGCCCACCGGCTCGGTATCCCGGGGATCCCCTCCGCCGCCGAGGAGATCGCCATCGCCCGGGACATCCTCCTTGCGCGGTTCACCGGGGGCCGGATCCATATCCAGCACATCAGCACGAAGATGGGGGTCGACCTCCTCCGGATGGCGAAGCGGGCGGGACTGCGCGTGACGGGCGAGACCGCGCCCCATTACTTCACGCTCACCGATGCCGCGATCGAGGGCTACAACACGAACGCGAAGATGAATCCTCCGCTTCGGGGAGAGGAGGATCGGATGGCGATCCTCGAGGGGATCGCGGACGGGACGATCGACGTCATCGCCAGCGATCATGCTCCGCACGAGGACTATTCGAAGCGGTGCGAGTTCGTCGCGGCGTCCTACGGAATCATCGGCCTGGAGACGGCGCTTCCCCTGTCGATGTCGCTCTTGGCGGGAGGAAAGGTCTCCCCGGCGCGCCTCGTGGAACGGTTGAGCGCGGCACCCGCGCGCATTCTCGGCCTCAAGGGAAAAGGGTCTCTCCGCAAGGGGGCCGATGCGGACGTCACGATCGTGGACCCGGAAGTCGAGTGGGAATTCCGGGAATCGGACGTGCGGTCGAAATCGCAGAACAGCCCGTTCTTCGGATGGAAGATGAAGGGACGGGCGGTCGCGGTTCTTTGCGGGGGGCGCATCACGCACTCCCTCCTCAAGGGAGTCGTCGCGGATGCCTGAGCAGAAAGCGATCCTCGCGCTTGCCGACGGAACCGTGTACTGCGGAACCGCGTTCGGATACATCGGGGAGAGCGGGGGGGAAGTCGTCTTCAACACGGGGATGACCGGCTATCAGGAGGTTCTCACCGACCCGTCCTACCGGGGGCAGATGGTCACGATGACCTACCCCGAGATCGGCAACACCGGAATCAACCCGGAGGATGTGGAATCCACGCGTCCCTGGGTGGAAGGGTTCATCGTCCGGGAGGTATGGCGCCTCCCGTCGAACTGGCGCCACGTGGAGTCCCTCGACGGCTACCTTCGCCGATATCATGTCTGCGGGATCGCGGACGTCGACACCCGGGCCCTGACGAGACGTCTCCGCGACGGCGGATCGCAGATGGGAATCCTCTCCTCCGTCGACCTGGACGAGAAGCGGCTGGTGAAGAAGGCCAGGGATCTTCCCCCGATCGTGGGGCGCGATCTCGTTCGGGAAGTGACCTCGGACGCGGAGATCCGCTGGGAGGCCGGCGACTGGGACCTCGGGAAAGGATACCTTCCCGCCGCCGAATACCGCTCCCGATTCGGACGGATCCCCCGTGTGGTCGCGATCGACTACGGGATCAAGCAGAACATCCTGAGGATGCTCGTGTCCCACGGGATGGAGGTGACGGTTGTCCCCTCGGAAACCTCCGCCTCCGCGATCCTTTCCCGGCGGCCCGAGGGCGTCTTCCTCTCGAACGGCCCCGGCGACCCCGAAGGGGTTCCGTACGCCATGCATACCGTCCGGGAACTTCTGGGAAAGGTGCCGATCTTCGGAATCTGCCTCGGGCATCAGATCATGGGGCTCGCCCTCGGGGGGAAGACGTTCAAGCTTTCGTTCGGGCACCACGGGTGCAACCAGCCGGTGATGGACCTTTCTACCGGGAAGGTCGAGATCACGAGCCAGAATCACAATTTTTCGGTGGACCCCGCATCCCTGGGAGAACGGGCGAAAATCACCCACATCAACCTGAACGACCGGACGGTGGAGGGGCTCTCCGTCCCGTCCCTGCGCTGCTTCTCGGTGCAATACCATCCGGAGGCCTCCCCGGGCCCGCACGATTCCCGCCACCTGTTTTCTCGGTTCTACCGGGTTCTCACGGGTAACGAGGAGCCATGACCCGTGCCGAAGCGAACCGACCTCCGGAAAATACTGCTCATCGGCTCGGGGCCCATCATCATCGGACAGGCATGCGAGTTCGACTACTCCGGAACCCAGGCGTGCAAGGCACTCAAGGAGGAAGGATATTCGGTCGTGCTGGTCAACAGCAATCCCGCCACCATCATGACCGATACGGACTTTGCCGACCGGACCTACATCGAGCCGATCACCCCGGAGATGGTGGCCAAGATCATCGACCGGGAGAGACCCGATGCGCTTCTTCCGACCATCGGGGGCCAGACGGGGTTGAACATCGCCGTCTCGCTTTACGAGATGGGGGTCCTCCAGAAGTACGGGGTGGAACTCATCGGGGCCAACTTCGAGGCCATCCAGAAGGCCGAGGACCGGGACCGGTTCCGGAAGGCGATGGAGAAGCTCGGGCTCGTCGTCCCGCGATCCGGATACGTCCGTTCCCTCGACGAGGCGCTTCGGGTCATCCCGATGGTCGGATACCCGGCCATCATCCGGCCCTCCTTCACCCTCGGAGGAACGGGCGCCGGAATCGCCTACAACCGGGAGGAGTACGAGGAAGGCGTCCGCTGGGCACTCGACGCCTCCCCGAAACGGACCGTCCTCATCGAGCAATCGGTCATCGGATGGAAGGAATTCGAGCTGGAGGTGATGCGGGATCTTTCGGACAACGTGGTGATCATCTGCTCGATCGAGAACCTCGACCCGATGGGGATCCACACCGGCGACTCGATCACGGTCGCCCCGGCCCAGACGCTCACCGACAAGGAATACCAGCTCATGCGGAACGCCGCGATCGGCATCATCCGCGAGATCGGGGTGGACACGGGGGGAAGCAACATCCAGTTCGCCGTGCACCCGGACACGGGGGAGATGGTGATCATCGAGATGAATCCCCGCGTTTCCCGTTCCTCCGCGCTGGCGTCGAAGGCGACCGGGTTTCCCATCGCGAAAATCGCCGCGAAACTCGCGGTCGGATACACCCTCGACGAGATCCCGAACGACATCACCCGGGAGACTCCCGCCTCTTTCGAGCCCACCATCGACTACGTGGTGACCAAGATTCCCCGGTTCACCTTCGAGAAGTTTCCCCAGACGGCGGACGCGCTCGGCACGCAGATGAAATCGGTCGGGGAGGTGATGGCGATCGGCCGGACCTTCAAGGAGTCCCTCCAGAAGGCGCTTCGCTCCCTCGAGACCGGGGTTTACGGCTTCGACTCCGTTCTGCCGGCGGCAGAGGAGTCCGGCTCTCCGGAAACCCGGAGAAAGGCGATCGCGGAGAGGCTTCGGCGGCCCAATTCCCAGCGGCTGCTGTATATCGGGGAGGCCCTCCGGGAAAACTTCCGGATCGAGGAGATCAACCGGATGACGGGGATCGATCTCTGGTTCCTCGAGAACATCCGCCAGATCATCGACGAGGAGAAGATGCTCCGGATCCGGGGGGAGCGGTTCCGGGCGCTCGCGGAGTCCGGGGAGGATGCCGGCGAGGGAGCGGCGATCCTCAAGCGGGCGAAGTCGATGGGGTTCTCCGACAGGCGGCTCGCCCAGCTTTTCGGGACGAGCGAGGATTCGTTGAGAAACCTGCGCGTCCGTGCGGGGATTCGACCCGGATTCAAGCGAGTGGACACGTGCGGGGCGGAGTTCGAGGCGTACACCCCGTATTTCTACTCCTCCTACGACGAGGAGAACGAGGCGATGCCCTCCGCCCGCAAAAAGGTGGTGATCCTCGGGGGCGGCCCCAACCGGATCGGGCAGGGGATCGAATTCGACTACTGCTGCGTGCACGGAGTCTTCGCCCTGCGGGAGGAAGGGTACGAGGCGATCATGGTCAACTGCAACCCGGAAACCGTCTCGACCGACTACGACACCTCGGACCGTCTCTACTTCGAACCGCTCACCAAGGAGGATGTTCTCGCCATCCTCGACGAGGAGAAGCCCGAGGGCGTCATCGTCCAGTTCGGCGGCCAGACGCCCCTGAAACTCGCGGTTCCTCTCGAGAGGGAAGGCGTTCCGATCATCGGGACCTCCCCCGACAGCATCGACCGTGCGGAGGACCGGGAGCGGTTCAAGGAACTCCTCGACGCGCTGGCCCTCAAACAGCCTCCGAATGGAAGCGCGCGGTCCGCAGAGGAAGCGGTAGCCATCGCCGCGCGGATCGGTTACCCCGTGCTCCTCAGGCCGTCCTACGTCCTCGGAGGGCGCGCCATGGAGATCGTCCACGACGAGGAGGGACTGAGGCGATACCTCGCCCACGCCGTCCAGGCCTCCGAAGAGAAGCCCGTCC
>DASUAN010000274.1:0-3636 GCA_035763765.1 Candidatus Deferrimicrobiaceae bacterium | reverse complement strand
GGCAGTAGCCGGGAAGAACATTCTGCAGGAGATCTCCCGGAAGGAGCCCACCGAGGCCTGCCTTTCCGGAGAGGGCCGCTTAAAGGGCATACCCCCGCGGGGAATAGGAACGCCATTCGGAGGGGAAACGGCATGGAAATTCGTACCATCGGCGTGGTCGGAGCGGGACAGATGGGGAGCGGGATCGCCCAGGTGTCCCTCATGTGCGGAATGAAGGTCCTGCTGAACGACGTGTCCGACGCGATTCTCATGAAATCGCGCGCGGGGATCGAGAAGGGGCTCGACATCCTCGTCCGGAAGGAGAAGATCACATCCTCGGACAAGGAGAAGATGGCCGGAAGCCTCGTGACGACCGTCCGCTTGTCCGATTTTGCCGCGTGCGATTTCGTCGTGGAGGCGGCCACGGAGCGGGAAGAGCTCAAGCTTGCCCTCTTCCGGGAGCTCGACGGGATCGTTCCCGCAGGGAAGGTACTCGCCACGAACACCTCCTCTCTCTCCATCACCCGGATCGCCTCGGCCACCGCCCGCCCCGACAAGGTCATCGGAATGCACTTCATGAACCCGGTTCCCCTCATGAAGCTGGTGGAGGTGATCCGGGGGCTCCAGACGTCCGAGGAGACCTTCGAGGTGACGACGGGCCTCGCCCGCCGGCTCGGCAAGGAGCCGGTCCCGGCCAGCGACTACCCGGGATTCATCGCGAACCGGATCCTGATGCCGATGATCAACGAAGCGGTCTACGCCCTGATGGAGGGGGTGGGGAAGGCCGAAGACATCGATGCCGTCATGAGGATGGGTGCGAACCACCCGATGGGGCCTCTCGCCCTGGCCGACCTCATCGGCCTGGATACCTGCCTGGAGGTCATGAACGTCTTGCAGGAGGGGCTCGGCGACCCGAAATACCGCCCCTGCCCGCTCCTCCGGAAATACGTGGAAGCCGGCTATCTCGGGAAGAAGTCCGGGCGGGGTTTCTACCCGTACGACAAGGCGTGAGAGGAGGGGAGATGGCCTACGAGAACCTGCTCGTCGACGTTTCCGGAAGGATCGCAACCGTAACGATCAACCGGCCGAAGGCGCTCAACGCGTTGAACCCGGCGACGGTGCGGGAGCTCTCCGCCGCCCTGGAGGAGATCTCTCGGCGGGACGACGTAGGGGTGGTCCTGCTCACCGGGGCGGGGGAAAAGGCCTTCGTTGCCGGGGCGGACATTTCCGAGATGCGCGATTTCACCGCCGTCCAGGCTCTCGAGTTCGCCCTCTTCGGACAGAGGGTGCTCGAACGGATCGAGCAGAGCCTGAAGCCGGTCATCGGGGTGATCAACGGGTATGCCCTGGGCGGAGGGTGCGAGCTCGCGATGGCGTGCGACATCCTGATCGCCGCCGATACCGCCCGATTCGGGCAGCCCGAGGTGAATCTCGGGATCATCCCCGGATTCGGCGGAACACAGCGGCTTCCCCGGCTCGTGGGGCGGAATCTCGCCAAAGAGCTCGTGCTGACGGGGGAGATGATCTCGGCCCAGAGGGCCTACGAGATCGGGCTCGTCAACCGGGTCGTGCCGCAGACGGAGCTGATGAACACGGCCCGCGAGATCGCCGGCAAGATCCTGTCCAAGGGCCCCCTCGCGGTGGGGGCGGCGAAATCGGCGATGAACCGCGGCCTCGACCTCGATCTTCAGAACGCTTGCGCCCTGGAGGCGAACGCGTTCGCGGTGACCTTCACCACCGAGGACGGGTCGGAGGGGATGACCGCTTTCCTCGAGAAGAGAAAGGCGGAGTTCAAGGGGAGATAAGCGGAAAAGGCGTCGTTCGATATCTGGGGGAGAGAGGAACCCATGGTTTTCGACCTGACCGAAGAGCAGCGAATGATCCAGGACATGGCCCGGGCCTTCGCGCAGAAGGAAGTGCTTCCGAAAGCGGCGGAGCTGGACGAAACCGGCCGTTTCCCGGAGGAGCTCGTCCGGCAGATGGCGGAGCTCGGACTGATGGGCGTCTCGGTTCCCGAGGAGTTCGGGGGGGCGGGGATGGACAACATCAGCTACGCGATCGCGATGGAGGAGATCGCGCGGGCGTGCGCGTCCACCGCCGTGATCCTGTCGGTGAACAACTCCCTCGCGTGCGACCCCATCCTCAAGTTCGGTAGCGAGGACCAGAAGCGAAAGTATCTCGTTCCCCTCGCTTCCGGCCGACATCTCGGATGCTTCGGGCTCACCGAACCCGGGGCGGGTTCCGATGCCGGCTCCCAGAAGACGGTGGCGGTGCGGAACGGAGATCACTACGTGGTCAACGGGACCAAGAACTTCATCACGAACGCCCCGCAGGCGGACACGTGCGTTCTGTTTACGATGACCGACAAGGAAAAGAAGCACAAAGGGATCACCGCCTTCATCCTAGACATGAAGCTTTCAGGGGTAACGGTTGGTAAAGCAGAGAAAAAACTTGGCATAATCGCATCGGCAACCGCCTCCATCATCCTCGAGGACGTGAGGATCCCGGCGGAGAACCGGCTCGGGAACGAGGGGGAGGGGTTCAAAGTGGCGATGCACACCCTGGACGGGGGCAGGATCGGAATCGCGGCCCAGGCGATCGGAATCGCCCGGGCCTCGCTCGAGGACGCCCTCGCGTACGCAAAGGAACGGAAGCAGTTCGGGCAGCCCATCGCGAACTTCCAGGCGATCCAGTGGATGCTTGCCGACATGGCCACCGAGATCGACGCCGCGCGATTGCTCACGTACCGGGCGGCCTGGATGAAGGACCGGAGCCTCCGTCACTCGAAGGAGTCCGCCATGGCGAAACTGTACGCCTCCGAGGTGGCGATGCGGGCGGGCGTGAAGGGGATCCAGATCCACGGGGGATACGGATACATCAAGGAATACCCGGCGGAACGGCACTTCCGGGACGCGAAGATCACGGAGATCTACGAGGGAACCTCGGAGATCCAGCGGCTTGTGATCGCCTCCGCCCTGTTGAAGGACTGACCGGATGCGGTTCGAGCCCAGCGACGAGCAGGCGCAGATCCGGGACATGGTTCGCCAGGTGGCGAGGAAGGAATTCGCTCCCCGGGCCGCGGAGATCGACGAGCAGAGCCGCTATCCCGCGCGGAACCTCGCTCTTTTGGCCGAACTCGGCCTTCTCGGGATGCTCTATCCGGCGGAATACGGCGGGTCGGAGGCGGGCACGGTCGCCTACGCCCTTGCGCTCGCGGAGATCGCAGGCGGCTGCGCATCGACCTCCGTGGGGATGGCGGTCACCAACATGGTGGGCGAGACGATCTTCCGGTACGGAAACGAGGAGCAGAGGAGGCGCTTTCTTCCGGGCTTAGCCTCCGGTTCCGGGGCAGGGGCGTTCGCCCTCACCGAGCCTTCCGCCGGATCCGATGCGTTCGGAATGTCCACGTCGGCCGGATCGGACGGGGACGCGTACGTCCTGAACGGGAGCAAGGCCTTCATCACCAACGGGTCCTACGCGGGCGTGGTCATCGTGATGGCCGTCACCGCGAGGGAGCCGAAGAAAAGGATCAGCGCTTTTCTCGTGGAGCCGGGCACCCCGGGGTTTTCCGTCGGGAAGCCGGAGCACAAGATGGGACTGAAAGGATCCGACACCGTCTCCCTCGCCTTCGACGATTGCCGCGTCCCGAAACGGAAC
>DASUAN010000273.1:0-3473 GCA_035763765.1 Candidatus Deferrimicrobiaceae bacterium | reverse complement strand
CTCGCACCCCTCTCCTGCCAGCGACCGGATCTGGGCAACGGTCGCCCGAACGTCGTGCGTGTCCGTGTTCGTCATGCTCTGGACGGAGACCGGCGCGCCCCCGCCCACGGGCACGTTTCCCACCTTGATGCGGCGGGTTTTCCTCCTTGGAATCATCGTGCGGATTACTATATGCGAGAAGGGGGTTTTGCGTCGATCCGTTTTTCCCGGCTGGTTTCGGTGGAAGGAGCCTTGAGAATTTAGCCGGAAGCGACCAACAACGTGAATTCCTGTCGGGTCTCTCCTCCCGCTCCGTCGGTGATCCGGATCACGACCGCCGCCTCCCCTCGAAAACCGGCCTCCGGTCTCCACCGGATCGTGTCGCGGTCGAGAGCCATTCCGGCAGGGCCCTTCAGCAGCTCGATCTTCACCGGATCCCCGTCGGGATCCTCGACGGAAACCTGGTAGGAAAACGACCCGTCGGGGCCGGCCGCCGAAGGAGGTTTCGCAAGAAACCGGGGCGGGCTGTTTGTCACCTCGACGATGGGGGAGGCGGACCAGTTCCCTGCGGCGAACCCGTCATGCGAGAGCACCTCGCAGTGGACCTGGTCCCCTTTCTTTTCCGAGACAAGCCGGTACTCGTCCTTCTCCCCTTCCTGGACGACCTTGCCGTTGACGAGCCATCGATACGCAAGCCGAACGGGATCCCCGTCGGGATCCTCCCCCGTTGCGCTCACCCGTAGCGTCTCCCCCCGTCCCGGATTCAGCTTGTTCAAGGAGACCCCGGCAACGCGCGGAAGGGCGTTCGCGACCAGCAGTTTCCGGGACCGAACGGTCACCTCCCCCGTTCGGGAGGAATATTCGGCTTCCGCCATCAGCTCGTCTCCACGCCTGGCAACCCCCGAAGGAAAAATCGGGGAATCCGAGACCCTCTCCTGCCCGTTGACCAGCCACCGCCAGCGTTCGGCCGGTTTTTCCTGATGGGTCGCAACATCCCGAAGCGTGGCGTTTACCATATCGAGGCAGGTGGGAGAAAGGTGGTTCAGCGCAACGAAAACCTCGCCCTCCTCCTTCGCCTCCACTTTTGAGGAACCGGCAAGGACCGGGTTTCCCTGCGAGGACGTTTCGACGGCCTCATCGCCCGTCTGTGGGGGGGAAGGAGCGGTGCAAGCCCCTCCCATTCCGAGGAGAAAGAGCAGCAATAAAGCAAAAAGGGCCCGCCCCATCAGCCTCACCAGAGCTCTTTCCAGTATCGAAGCGACTTGGTCGGTGTTGCCGAAGGGATCTTCAGACCTTTCACGGAGGACCCGGTCGTGCCCAGGTACATCGTAGCGACGCCGCCGGGGCCCACCGAGATGACCGGACTGGAGGGGATGCCGACGTTGGAAAGCTGGAGTACCCGGGAATCGGGCGTGCTCGAGCTGCTCGACAGGTACAGGCCGTAATTCCCGGCGTTGTAGCCCGGGGCGATTCCGAACCCGTAGATCCGCGCGGTTCCCCCGATGCTGCAATCCCCGGCTTGCGGTTCGAAGGTCGTGAAAAACAGGTTGTTGTTGAAGATCGAAGGGTTCGAGAGCATCTTCTCAGAGTCCACTGGAAGCGGCCCGAACCATCCCTCTTTCGTTCCCAGAGCGGGGAACGAGGCGCTGGAATTGCCGATGTTGGCCAGATAGGTCGACGCATCGACCAGGGCGGACTCGGTCTTCGTCGTCGTCGTCATTCCCTTTTTGGAGAAAACGTCCTTGTCGTATACCCCGAAGATCGCTCCCCCAAGGAAGTCCATGGGGTTTTCGCGGTCGCCGGTCCCGAAAAAGACCCACCAGAGGGGATAGGAACCCACCCCCTTCGCGAGCGAGATCTTGGTATATATTTTCCTCGAATAGTTGTCCCCCGTGATGATGAAGAACGGCGACCCTCCCAGGCCGAACGATGCCGTGTTGTCGATGGTGGCCCGCCAGACATTGCCGGCCAGATCGCCCACGTAGGCCCGCTCGATGTACCCGTACTTGTCGACCACGAGGGCGGGGGGCGCCACGACCTCCCCCATCGAAGCGTGGGTCAACGTCTGGAGGATGCCGCCGGTTGCCGCGTCGAGGACCAGGATTGCCCTCCCCTCGCCGGGCGCGCCCCACGAGACGATGGTGGATGTCGCCGGGAAATCGATCCTGTCGCCGGACTGGTGATACACGTTTTCGAACGTGGTAACCGTTTTCGACGTGTAAGAGCAGATGGCTTCGTTCTTTTTCGTTTTGCTCCCTTTGATCTCGATCCAGGATAAAGTGATCTGCCCGGAATAAGGCGCATTCCCGGTGTTGGCCACAGAGACCGTCGCCGGACCGGTCGAGGTTTTGAACTTCGCTACGGCCGCAAGGGTCGACGATCCCGACGTTGCCGCCTTGCCCGCCCCCACGATGGCCACCCACTGGTCGTACCCGTATTCCAGGGTCGAGATGATCACGGTTTTTCGAATCTTCCCGATCGCGGGGGTGGACCAGGTCTGGCCGAGGTAGGGGCTCTGACCGGAACCGGTCCCCTTGGTGAGCTCCCATTTGACCTGGGGGTACGAAAGCGAGGTCGGGTCGGTGATGTCGAGCGCGAAATATCCCTCTCCCCCCTTTCCCGCTCCTCCGATCAGGTAGGTGTGCCATTCGGAGGCAAGATGAGGATCGAGTCGGTCGCCGGGAGTGCTGTCGATCCAGATGTCGGCGACCGCCGGAGGGCTGTCCACGTAATAATTGTGCGTGAGCGGGCTCCGGTAAAAATTCTTGACCTTCCCGAGGAGAAAACTCGGGATGAAGGCCCATTCCTCGTCGCCTGTGCCCGCGTTGTATCTCGGGGGAGTGGCGCTTGCGTCCCATGTGCCCGCGTTGACTCCATGAAGCATGCCGTCGTTTGCGCCGAAGACGACGATCCGCTTCCGCTTCGAGAAATTCTCGGTGAAGGTCTGGCGAGCTTCGAAACCGCTCACATCGGGGTAATAGCGCGACGGACTCCCTACCAACACCGGGGTGGAGTGGAAGATGTCGCCGAGACCGAGGCTGCGGACCTTGTCGATGATCGCCGCCGCTTCCGTGTCGTTTGTTGCCCCCAGGTTATCAGCGGTCACCCCGCTGCTCGCGTTCAGAACGAAATCCTTCCTTACCCCTCCGACGGAAGTGTAGATCTTTCGCCCGGAGCTCGAGGCCAGAGCGAATCTCGTCGCCGAATCCCAGTTCTGGACCATGGGATCGGGAATCGATCCGTCGACGGCCAGATCGAACGACCGGAGGTGCCCCGGCCACAGGGCATTGCTTGCGCCCGACCCGGTGGCGGGGGAGAAGGAGGCCACGAAGAGTCGGTTGGAATCCGACGTCCGGACCGCAGGGACGACCGGCGCGACGAATTCGAAAGTGGAGGCGGTCAGCCGGGAGACGATGTTCTGGAAGATGGGGGAACTCTCCACCTCGTCCGGCCCATTGAAAAAGGCGATCTGTGCCGTCCCGCCCGATTCGTCC
>DASUAN010000272.1:0-4708 GCA_035763765.1 Candidatus Deferrimicrobiaceae bacterium | reverse complement strand
TCCGCGAACAGCCGGATCCCCTCCGGCGTGTAGCCGCGGCGACGCATCCCCGCGATCGTCGGCATGCGCGGGTCGTCCCAGCCCGCCACGAGGCCTTCCTCCACGAGCTGAAGCAACTTGCGCTTGCTCATGACCGTGTAGTCGAGGTTCAGCCGTGCGAATTCGTACTGGTGCGGCCTGGGCTCCGGGAAAAGGTTGTCCAGCAGCCAGTCGTAGATCGCCCGGTTGTTCTCGAACTCCAGGGTGCAAATGGAATGGGTGATCTTCTCGATGGCATCCGACAGGGGGTGGGCGAAATCGTACATCGGGTAGAGGCACCAGTCGTCGCCCCTCCGGTAGTGCGTCGCGTGGCGGATGCGGTAGAGAAGCGGGTCGCGCATCTTCATGTTCCGGGCCGACATGTCGCCCTTCGCGCGCAGGACGTGCGCCCCGTCGGGGAACTCGCCAGCCCGCATCCGCGCGAACAGATCGAGATTCTCCTCCACGGTCCGGCCGCGATAAGGGCTTTCCCTTCCCGGTTCCGTGACGGTACCGCGGTTGATCCGGATCTCTTCCTCGGTCTCGCTGTCCACGTAGGCCTTGCCGTCCCGGATGAGCCGGACCGCAAACTCGTAGAATTTTTCGAAGGAATCCGAGGCGAAAAAGAGCTTGTCCTCCCAGTCGAACCCCAGCCAGCGCACGTCGCGCATGATCGCCTCGACGTACTTCATGTCCTCCGTTTCGGGGTTCGTGTCGTCGAACCGCAGGTGGCACACCCCGCCAAAATCGTGCGCGACGCCGAAGTTCAGGCAGATCGACTTGGCGTGCCCGATGTGAAGGTAGCCGTTCGGTTCGGGGGGAAAGCGCGTCACCACCCGGCCGCCGTAGCGTCCCGAGAGCATGTCACGCTTGACGATCTCGCGTATAAAATCGAGGGGTTCATTGCCTTTTTTTTCCTGCATAATAAAAGAAATAGCATGCCGCAGAGACCGAGTCAAAACGGGGCGCGAGCCGGGAATCCCGCTTGACGGAGAGGAAAATCTTCAGGTAACCTACATTTTCCGTTGAGGAGTGGTGAAACGGCATCACGCCTGGCTCTGGACCAGGTTTTCCAGGTTCGAATCCTGGCTCCTCAGCCAGATGGTCCCATCGTCTAGTGGACTAGGACACCGCCCTCTCACGGCGAAAACCCGGGTTCGAACCCCGGTGGGACCGCCAAAAAAACAAAGGGGATTTCGGGATTAGGCCGGAATCCCCGTCTTCTTTTTCGGCCTCACTGCCACTCCTCGAGGCAGGAATATTTCCTTCACGGAACCGCCGTTCCCCCCTCTTTCCCCGCGGCATTTTCCTCGGCGGACCCGATCTCGGTCTCCCGGACAGCGTCCGAGGAAAGGGCCTCCTGGACCACTTCCTTGAAATCACGAAACGTACAAGGCTTCTGGAGGACGAAATCGACCCCGGACTCCCGGATCCGGGCGTCGTCCTGCTGGACCGCCCACCCGCTGATCAGGATCACCGGGACGCCGGAGGTCCGCTTTTTCACCCCTTGGGCGACCTGCCATCCGGAAAGTCCCGGCATGCTCAGATCCGTAATGACCAAATCGAAATGCTCTTTTTCGAGGATCGGTACGACTTCCTTTCCGTCGGATACCGCGACGGGCTTGTGCCCCATGGAGGCAAGGTACGTGGAAAAGACCTCCCGGTTGATCTCGTTGTCCTCGACGACGAGGACCTTTGCCTCCCGTTCCCTTTCTTTCCCCGGTTTTTTCTTGGAGCAGGTCCGTCCCTCCCGCGCGACCGCCTCGACCGGCAGGGTCAGGAGGAACGTGGTCCCCGCGCCCAACTCGCTGGTTACCTTGATCGTGCCCCCGTGACGCGCGACGATCCCGTACACGATGCTCGTTCCCAGACCGAATCCGTTGTCCTTGGTGGTGAAGAAGGGCTGGAACAGCTTCTCCTTCACTTCCTTGCTCATTCCGATCCCCGTGTCGGAGACTTCCAGCCGAATGGTATTCCCCTTGCGGTATGTCTTCAAGGTCAGTTCGCCCCCTCCCGGCATCGCCTCCACGGAGTTGAAGATGAGGTTGCTGACCACTTGGGTGAGTTCCGCGTTGTTTCCCCGCGTTTCGGGAATCTCCCCCGGCTCGAGACAGACCTCGATGCGGATTCCCTTCGTCTCGCACTCCTCCTTCCACTTGCTCCGGGTCATTTCCAGGGCATTCTGCATGATGGAATTCAAATCGACCGACTCCACGGGCTGGTCCTTCCGGATCCGGGAAAACTCCTGGATCCGCCGGACCGTCGCCGCCCCCTGAAGGGTAAACGCCCGCAGCATGTCGAGCTCCTTGCGCAGGGTGGCAAGGTCCGCTCCCCCGTTGGCAAGCCTCGCATCGATCAGTTCGACCCGCCCCAGAATCCCGGAGAGCAGGTTGTTGAAATCGTGCGCAACGCCGGCCGCCAATTGGCCGAGCGCGTTTATGCGCTCGGAGTCGACCAGGCTTTTCTGGGCGGCCTGGAGAACCTCGTACGCCTCGTGGAGCTCTTCGTACTGCCGGGTCCGCTCGATCGCCACCGCGGCCTGGCCCGCGAGGCTGGAGAGGAACTCCATGTCCCCGTCGTCGAACGGCAGGCCGGAGCGACGGTCCGTGACATTGATCACGCCCAAGACCTTCTCCTGAAGCATGATCGGAACGCTGAAGACGATGGGGGCGGAAATGAACGAGGTGGAATGGGTGGAATGGAGGAACTTCTTGACTCGCGGATCCGTCAATACGTCCTTGACGAGGATCGGCTTCCCTTCCTGTGCCACCCATCCGGCGATTCCATCTCCCACTTTCAGCTTCACCTTTTTTCGGACGCTCTCGTCCAGCCCGCGCGCGGCCTCGATCCACATCTCCCCGGTCTTCTCGTTCACCAGCATCAGGGAGACCCGCTTCACCCCCAACTCTTCCGCCACCACCCCGACGAAGAAGTCGAGAAGATCCTTGAGCACGGGGATCCCCCCCATGGCCCGTCCCGCGTCCATGAGCGATTTCTGCTTCCGCAGGGCGGCCCGAAGCTCCTCGTTGTTCTGCTCGAGGTCCCGAAGGAGCTGCCGGTTCTGCAGGGAGAAACTTCTTTTCTCGAGGGCCCGGGATACGGTAATTCCCACCTCCTCGAGATTGTCAAACGGTTTGAAAAGGTAATCGTAGGCATCCTTCCGGAGGGCCTGGATCAACGTATCCATGGTGGCGTAACTGGTCATGATGATCGTTTCCGTGTCCGGAGACCTCTGCTTGATCTCCCCGATGACCTCGATCCCGTTGATGCCCGGGAGCTTGATGTCGACCAGGGCCACGGATACGCGGTTTTCGCCGATCATCGACAACGCTTCCTCCCCCGTCCCGGCTGCCAGGGTCTCGATTCCCATCTCCTGAAGCAGGATCGAGAGGATCTCCCGGATCGAGGACTCGTCGTCGACGATCAGGGCAAGATGCGGATCCATCCGGAATCTCCTTTTCCGTGCTGGTTTGAACCTGGCCCGGGATCCCCCGACGGGGGCTGAGGCAACGGTCTCCCCTGCCGGCGGCATCGCATCGGAGAGCGATATCGCTTTTTTATATCGGCCGGTTTCCATGTTTTTTTTAAGGAAAAAGACAAGGAATTCCCGGGACCCGTTCCCAGACATCACAGCCACAGGGGTACCGGAAAATCCCCCCGCCGAGCGTTGCGCCCGTAGGCCCCGGGTAACGATATTGACTGTCCCTGCATATTCAGAGGACAATACATAGGTTTGTTCCAGTTGGTGGGGGGTGGAATGCGAAAATCGGCGTTTTTCGCCATCGTCGGCATCTCCCTGCTCGTCACCGCCGTTTCCCTCGGGTATTCTGCGAGCCGGTACCTCTCCACACGCTATTACGCGCCGCCTCCCCCGCCCCCCCAGGAAAAGGAGGAGGGGACGGGAAGGAGGACCCCCGAACTCCCTCCGGAAAAGTGGACGAACATCTTCTCCCCCTCCGGCGGGATGGGGATCCCTTCCAAGCTGGCGGGAAAGGATTCCGGGCCGGCCTCCGCATCGACTACCGCCTATGTTCTCCTCGGGACGGTCTCGTCCGAATTCCCGACCGCCCGCCGGGCGATCCTCTGGACGGAGGGGATGCGGGAACCGCTGATGGCTCGGGAGCACGCCGAGATCGAGCCGGGAATCCGTGTGGCCGGAATCGAGCGGGACCATATATGGATCACCCGCGGGCCGAAAAAGGAAAAACTGGAACTCCTCCCCGTCGGCTCCCAGACAAGGAGCCCGACCTCGGCAGCCGTCCCGCCCCGGCCGTCCGTTGTCTCCTCCAGAGCCCCCCGGGCCGTGACTCCTCCAAGCGCGGATGTAAACGTGAACCAGATCGGGGAGAACGCCTTTTCCCTCGACGAGGCCACGGTCACGGAACTGACGACCAACATCAACCAGTTCATGACCCAGGTGCGGATCATTCCCTATTTCGAGGGGAACAAGTCGGTTGGGTACCGGATGGCCGCCATCCGGCCAGGCTCCGCCTTCGAGAAGCTCGGCTTCCGCGGCGGAGACATCATCCAGCGGGTCAACGACCTCGAACTGTCGAGCCCGGAGAAGCTGTACACGATCTTCCAGAACCTGAAGGACGAAAAGCGCGTGACCGTCGACATACTCCGTCAGGGGCAGAAGAGCACGCTGACGTACGAAATCCGATGAGCAGGGAGTGGACCATGAGAAAGA
>DASUAN010000271.1:0-2988 GCA_035763765.1 Candidatus Deferrimicrobiaceae bacterium | reverse complement strand
CCATCGTCAGGACCGTCCCCAGCGTCCCGGCGATCTCCCCCGCCTTGCAGAGGTGTCGCATCCAGGTCCCGTACAGGTAGTCCGCCCGGAGCGCCGCCGTGCGCTCCTCGTACTTCCGGAAGGAGGCGAGGGAGATCCCGTGCTCCACGATCGTCTCGGCGGCGAGAACGCCGGTCTCGATCGCCATGCTGATCCCCTTCCCCTTGAAGGGGCGCATCCAGCCGGTGGCGTCCCCGACCATCAGGTACCGCTCCCCCACCGCGCCCCGTCCCGGAGATCCCGGGAACTTGCCCCGGTAGACCTCCAGGCTCTCCGGGGAGAGTACCGGGAGATGCGCCCGGACGAAATCCATCTCCAGGAAGGCGAACATGTCCTCCACGGTGGCCCCGCGCCCCGCCACGTTCACGATGACGTGGTCGCCCTTCGGCGTGATCGCCCCGAACTCCAGGTTCGGAAGGCCGGGCGGGAACAGGTAGGCGTAGATGATGTCGCCCAGCTTCCTCTCGATGAAGGTCCGGTCGGTGTGGATCTTCGTCACGTAGGTGTGCATGAAGCGGCCGGGGCGGCGGTATCCGCCCGCCGTGGACGACTCGAAGATGTCCATCATCCCGTCGTCCAGGCCGAAGGCGCCCACCACCGCGTCGGCCCGGTACATCCCCCCCTCGGTGTAGAGAAAGACCTTCTCCCTCCCCCCGATGGGGAAATCGACCCAGGTCACCCGGTTCCGGGAGACCTCCACTCCCGCCTCCTCCGCGCAGGAGAGGAGAAAGCGGTCGAACGCCACCCGCCGCACCGCGTAGGTCGCCCCGCCCCGGTGCGGGCCGACCAGGAGGATCTCCTTCCCTCCCGCGTGGAGCCGGTAGCCGAAGATCTGCCGCTTGAAGATCTCGTAGGGAAGCTCGATCTCCAGGTGGCACTGCAGAAGCTCCTCGATGGGGGGCGAGAGGACGCCCACGCACTGGTTGTAGTGGCGCTCGAAGTCCTTCCCCTCAAACAGGAGGACGCGCAGGGACAGGTTCCGCTTCTTCGAGAGACGGGCGAGGCGGATGGCGGCCGCGGAGCCTCCCGGCCCGCCGCCGATGACCGCCACGGTCTTTCCCCGGATTTCCCCGTCCCCCATCTTACCTCCCTGCCCGGAAACCGCGGCATCCCCCCCCGACATAAGGCAATATAGCGCAAAACTCGTCCCGGCCGTACCGGGCGATGAAGCAACCTTGGCGCGCTGCGCCGACGAGGTCGCGCGCGCGGGTGCCGTTCACCCGCCTCCTGCGGCCGATCTCCGACGGGACGGGGCCTGGATGGGGATGGCTGGAGGAACTTGCGGCGATCCGCGGATCCGGGACGACGGGGGAAGGACTCTCAGGTCGCCTGGGGGGGGTCCGCCTCCACGACGGCCAGCAGCTGCCACTCCTCGACACGCTCGTTCACCTTCACGCATATTTCCTGGAGGACGCCGGCGACGGGGGACTTCACCGCGTTCTCGGTCTTCATCACCTCGATGTTCATCACCTCTTCCCCCTTCTTCACACGGTCTCCCGCCTTGAGCGCACGGTCCTTCGTGCCGATCCGCCAGACGGTCCCGGGCATCGGGGCGCCGATCTCCCCCGCCGCCGAGAGGCTGGCCTTCCGGACCGCCTTCCGGGCGAGGGCCGCCTCGGGGAGATCCACCGGGAAGACGTGGAGGATGTTGTCGACCGAGAGGACGACCTGCTTCGTCCCCCCGACCCCCTCCCCGATCGAGACCAGCCGGATCTCGTGCGGCCTGCCCGCGAGGATGAACGAGACCGAGTCGCCCGGGCGGCGAAGCCCGGAAAGCCACACCGAGGTCGGAAGCACCGTGGTGTCCCCGTAGGTCGCCCGGAACTTCAGGAAATCGATCGCCGCCTTCGGATGCATCAGGAAGAGGACGAACTCCTCCTGGGTGGCCGGCCGTCCCAGCTCCTCCTCCATCGCCTTCCGGGAGCGGGAGAGGTCCTCGTCCGCCAGTCGGGAGAGCGGGGAGGACTCGACGCGGTCCGCCTTCACCTTCGCCTCCCACTCCTCGCCGAACACGCTCCGGTAGACCCAGTCCTTCGGCCAGCCGAAGGGAAGCGGCCCGTACCGTCCCAGGAGCAGGTTCTTCAGGTCGTCGGTCGCCCCCGTGTAGAGCTTCAGGAGCAGGCCCGCGTCGGGCTGCTGGAGCGCCTCGATCCGCTCGCCGGACTGGAAGTACCGGTCGAGCACGAGGAAGAGCTTCCGCACGTTCTGCTCCCCCCCCTCCTTGTGGTAGCGCTGCAGGATGCCGGCCCAGGTCGTCCAGGTGATCTGGGAGCCCGGCGTCACGTCGAAGTACCGGATGATCCGGTTGCCGTAGGCCATCCCCTTGAGGATGGAGGGCATGAGGTCGAGAAATCCCCCCTTCTCCGCCTGCTCGAAGGAGGAGGGGAAGGCCCCCCCGGGCATCCGGTGCGAGGTCACGTCGTGGGAGAAGCCCTTGTAGGGGGACTCGAACCGCTCGTAGCTCCGGATGAACCCGCGGATGACGTCGGTCGCCTCCCCCGCCCGCTCCATGTCGAACCGCACGTCGAACCCCAGCTCGCGCAGGAACCGCGCGAGGGGACGCACGGGCGGATGCCCGTAGAAGCGGGAGAAGGCGTCGTCGGTCACGTCGAAGAGGCGCGCCCCCGCCCCCGCGGCGGCGGCCATCGCCGGGATCACCAGCCCGTCCGTGGAATGCCGGTGGTAGAGAAGCAGCAGGTCCGGGTGCTTCTGGAGGATCGCGTCGACCAGCCGGCGGATCCGCTCGGGGCTTCCCACCCCGGCCATGTCCTTCACGCACAGGATGATCCCCGAGATCCCCCCGCACATCGAGACGATCTCCGAAACCACCCGGAGGTAGTAGGCGTCGGTGCATTCGGGGGCCTCGGTGAAGGAGATGGCCGGCTCGAAGATCTTCCCCCCTTTCAGCACCTCCTCGGCGACCGGCGCCATGTTCGGGACGTAGTTCAG
>DASUAN010000270.1:0-3455 GCA_035763765.1 Candidatus Deferrimicrobiaceae bacterium | reverse complement strand
GGGGGCGGGGCGGGCATCCGGGGCCCCGCGAACAGAATCCCCGCTGCGATGACGGCCGCCGAGAAGAAAAAGGCGGGCCGGAAACCCCAGGCCGCGATCGTTCCCCCCAGGCCGGGTCCGGCCGCCATCCCGAGATACAGGGCGGACGTGTACCATCCGTACGCCCTCCCCAGAAACTGGGGCGGAGAGACGTCGCCGACGTACGACATCATCGACGGGGAGAAGCAGGCCAGCCCGATGCCGGAAAAGAGATAGAGCGCACCGACCTCCACCGGCGTGCGGACGAAAAGCAGGAAGAAAGAGGTGAGCCCGGAGATCGCCATGCCGGTAAGGATGAGACGCTTGCGGCCCAGCCGGTCGGAGACCAGGCCCAGGGGCAGCGAGAGGAGCGCCGCGGCGATCATGAAGACGGCATTGATCATCCCCACCTGCACGGTGGTCGCCCCGAGGTCGCTTGCGAACAGGGGAACCAGAGGCAGACGCATGTAGGCGCCAAGATAGAGAACGAACGACAGGGCGCATGCGACGAGGACGGGTGCGGGGGCTGCGAAACCGTTCAAGGGGATGGCCGATTCTTCCTCTTCCCGAAGGCCGTTTGCCGGACCTGCGTGACAAAAGCCCTGCGGAATTTGGGCGTATTCTATCCCGGGGGCGCGGTCAATGGAACCACCGTGCCGTCGGGTGTAGAATGGATGACGATGCGATCGTTGTGGACCTTGCTGCACAGTCAGCGGAAATATTCGGACCGGCTGATCTCCGTGGACCGGGAACGCTACCGGCTCGAGGAAAACGGGGAGACGGGCGATTTCACGATTATCCGGACCGCCGACTGGATCAACGTCATCCCGGTGACGGAGGAAGGGAACTTCGTTTTCATCCGCCAGTTTCGGCACGGGATACGCGAAGTGACCCTGGAGATTCCCGGCGGGGCGATCGATGGATCGGATCCGTCTCCGCGCGCTGCGGCGGAGCGGGAGCTGCGGGAAGAGGCGGGTTTCGCCGCGCCCCGGTGGGAGGACTTGGGGTTCGTCACCCCGAACCCGGCGCTGCAGAACAACCGGTGCTACACGTTTCTCGCAACGGGGGCGACGCGCGTATGCTCCCCGCAGTTCGACGCCTTCGAACGGATCGAAACCGTCCTTCTGTCCCGGCAGGAGACGGCCAGAGCGCTTCGGGAGGGCACCGTCCACCATGGGCTGGTGCTCGCGGCGTTCGGCCGGTATTTCGCCGCGGGATACGATCTGCGCTGATGGAACTGTGGCTCGTCCGACACGGAGAGGCGATGTCGGAGCGAGAGGATCCCGCGCGTCCGCTCACGCCGGAAGGAGCCCGGGCCGTCTCGGCGGTCGCCGAATCACTCGCGGGGAAGTTGGGAACCATCGACCTCGTGGCGGCGAGCGGGAAGAAGCGCGCCATTCAGACGGCCGCGATATGGGCGGCGGCTGCGGGATATCCCGCAGCGAGGATCGCGGAAACCGGCGCCCTTTCCCCCAACGCCGCTCCGGAGGCGTTCCTCGCCTTCCTCGAGGAGTGCCCGGAGGCCGACCGCGTGCTGTGCGTGGGGCACCTTCCCTCGATCGCCGCGTTCGCTTCCTTCTTCCTTTCCTCAGGCGATCCCGTGAAGCTTGTTTTCGGGCCGGGCTCCGTTTGTCGAATCCGGGTCGAGACCTTGCGCCGCGGAGCGGGGGAACTGCTCCTATTTGTTTGAACGGGTCCAAGAAAAGGAGGGCAGAATGCCGTATGTGAATGTCAGGATCACGCGGGACGGGGCCACGGCGGAACAGAAGGCCGAGGTGATCCGCCGCATGACGCAGGTTCTCGCGGAAGTCCTGGGCAAGAACCCGGAAACCACCGTGGTGGTCATCGACGAGGTCGACACCGACCATTGGGGCATCGGCGGGATCACGGTGACGGAACGGCGCAGAAAAAAGACGTAGGTCCCGGTTTCCCCATCCAAATCCTTTGAAGAGACCCTTCACGGCGTGGGGAATTCCTTTTTATTCGTTGACCGCCATTCGATTTACCGCCCATCCTTTTCTTACAAAGGGATTTCTTCATGGTTGACAAAGCGTTTATTTTATGAGGTAGATATAATTCAATCCCGCCATCGGAGGAAGATCCATGGACAAAAAACTTTTAGTTGAGTTGACGACGGAGATAGTATCGGCCCATGCTTCTGTTAATGAAATGAGCAGAGACGATCTTTTGGACGAGATCCAGGCGGTGTTTCAGAAGTTGAATCTTCTGGTCGGTGTGGAGGGAGAGGTCGCTGAGGTCCTTCCGGGAGAAGTAAAGCCTGCGATCCCGCTGAATGCGGCATTCGGCGCCGAACAGGTCTTTTGTATGGAATGCGGGAAAGGGTTTACGACACTGAAAAAGCACCTCGCGGTCAGCCACAATCTGACTCCGAAGGATTACCGGAAGCGTTTCAACATTCCTTCAAAGACGCCTCTCGTGGCCAAGAACTATTCGGAAGCCAAGAAGAAGATCGCCCAGAAGCTGGGCCTTGCCGAAAAACTCGCCGCGGGTCGAAAGAAGCGCGGGAAGAAGTAGCATCCTCCTCCGGAGCGCCCGCCGGGGATTTCCCGGCGGGCGTTTTCGTCGCGAAAATATTTCCCCGCCGGCCCCCCGCTTTGAGGCAAAATGAAAAGCGGTCCGTTGCCGGGATATCCGCCACAACCGAACCGAAGCCGTAGCGAGGAAAGGAGGCTTTCGATGCCGTATGCTGCCAAGGACTACGGGAATCTCATCGGGATGGAAGGATTCAGCGAGACCCTGTTGAAGAACCACTTCACGCTGTACCAGGGATACGTCACCAATACGAACAAGGTACTGGACGCCCTGGCCGCCATGCTGAAGGAAGGGAAGGCCGGAACCCCGGAATACGCGGAGCTGAAACGGAGGCTGGGCTGGGAGTTCAACGGGATGCGCCTGCATGAGTATTATTTCGAGAACCTCGGCGGCAAGGGGGCGCTCGACCCGGGGAGCAAGCTCGGGAAGGCGCTCGCCGCGGAGTTCGGCAGCGTGGAGAAGTGGGAGGCCGATTTCCGCGCCGTGGGAGCGATGCGGGGGATCGGCTGGGTGGTCCTCTATCAGGACGCCGAGGGCAAGCGGTTCTTCAACCAGTGGGTCAACGAGCACGATGTGGGGCACCCGGCGGGCGCCGTACCGGTCCTCGTCATGGACGTCTTCGAACACGCGTTCATGACCGATTACGGCTTGAAGAGGGCCGATTACATCGCGGCGTTCTTCAAGAACATCCATTGGAAAGCGGCCGAGGCGAGGGTCAAGTAACGAAGGGCTCCGGTCGACGGGAAAGCGTTTCGGGCTATTCAGGGACACGCCTGCAATAGCCCGTTTTTTTCCGGAGGGAGATCGCGGAATTTGGACTATTACGCGCAGGGAAGCCTGGTTGCCGCAGTGGTGGCATTGGCCATCGCGGGATACCTGCGCGT
>DASUAN010000269.1:0-10328 GCA_035763765.1 Candidatus Deferrimicrobiaceae bacterium | reverse complement strand
CCCGCAGGGCGAGCAGGGCTTCTTTCTTTCGAGCGCGCCAAGCGGTACGATGGAATCATGATCCGACTCAACGAGACGATCTTCCTCGATGAAAACGAGATCTCGGAGCGATTCCATCGCTCTTCCGGTCCCGGAGGACAGAACGTCAACAAGACGGCGACGGCGGTCCAGCTCCGATTCGATGTTCGGAATTCCCGGTCGTTACCCGAGGATGTGCGGGAACGCCTGGTCCGGCTGGCGGGAAAGCGGATGACCGGGGAGGGGGTGCTGGTGATCGAGGCCCGACGGTTCCGCACGCAGGAGCGAAACCGCGGGGATGCGCGGAGCCGGCTGATCGCGTTGATCCGCAAGGCGGCCGAACCCGTGGCCCTCCGCAGGAAGACCAGACCGCCCCGGGAATCCGAGAGGCGCCGGTTGGAGACGAAGCGCCGGCGAGGCAGGATCAAGGGGATTCGAAGATCCAAACCGAGTGTCGAAACGTGATCCCGCTTACGCCGGCGGTTCGGTTCGTATCCGGGGAGTCGGCGGTCGCAGCACGAAACCCGCGACGGTCATTTTTCTTCCCTTAGGACGATGGTGAAATCGTCGTCCGGCGATTCCGCGAATTTTTTCTTTGCCATTTCCAGGAGCCCTGCCTGATCGGATCTTCCCCTTCTGGATTTGCGGCGTTCCACCAGGCCGCCCAAAAGGATCTCTTGGTCGTTTTCTATTTTGTAGACCGAAAACAGACGTTCCAAGGTCACGGTTCCCCTTTTTGTTTCTCGGCGTGGCCTCCTCATAAAGGAGAAATCAAGCAAAATCAATGCCCCCGAATCAATTTTTTTGTTTCTCCAATGGTTATGAATATCGGGCCTTCGCGGGAGGAAAAATCCTTGCCCAAATTTCCCCATAGGTTTCAACAAGTTGGCTCAAAAGCCCGTTCCGGTCGGAATGGAGGGATAGGAAAGGGATCATGCTTTCAGGGGAAATCTTCCAAAGTCTTGCCTGAATGGATTCAAAGGAAAAGGACCCGGACGAATCCGCCCGGGTCCTTCGGCATCCATGGTGGCCCCTCGCAGAATCGAACTGCGGACACGAGGATTTTCAGTCCTCTGCTCTACCAACTGAGCTAAAGGGCCTTCCGCCGGGAACGACCAATAGTAGCGAACGGGGGAGGAAGGTGTCAAGCACCGGCCGGCGGGCTCTCATGGACGACGATGGTCCGGCACACCTTGTCGTGCAATCCCTGCTTGCGCGGGTCGAAGGCGGCCCAGACGTAACCGATGTCGAGCGTCAGGTCGCACAGGAAATACCCGAGCCAGCGCAGGAACGCCTTCCGGTAACCGATGGGTGTCCCGTCCTCGTTCCGCACCTTGATCCTAAGCGCCATCTTCCCGAAGGTCTGCCCGTAGGCCCCGTGCAGGGAGACGTAGTAGTAGGCCGGGAAGCCGAGGAAGAAGGCGATCCGCAGGGCGTTTTCCACCGTCAGTTCCTCGTACCCGATGCCCTCGCCGAATCCGCTCGGCGGCCAGAACCCGGCATCCGCCCCCAACCGGTCGAGCAGGTAGAAGAGGTTGAACGCGGCGAGGATGAGGACGAGGTCGATGACCCGTGCGGCCAGCCGGATCCAGAACCCCGCGTAATGGCGCTCTTCCATCATCTTCGGGGGGTCCTCTACGTATTCCCGTAATGGTACATCACCATGCTGAGCGCGGCGATGGCGGCCGTCTCCACCCGGAGGATCCGCTGCCCCAGCCCCGTCCGGACGAATCCCGCCCGTTCCGCCTCCCGCACCTCGTCCTCCGAGAACCCCCCTTCCGGTCCGATGAGAAGCGCCGCGCTTCTTGCCCCGCCCATGCCGGAGAGAACCTTCTTCAGCCCGAACCGTTCCTCTCCCTCGTAGAACACCACGCGCGCCTCGCAGGGGGCGGCAACGGCGAGCGCCTCGGGATAGGCGAGCAGGCCCGTGACCTCCGGCACCCGCGCGGAGCCGCACTGCTTGGCGGCGGCGAGCGCCACCCGTTCCCAGCGGGCCAGTCTCCTGCGGGCGTCCTGCGCGTCGAGCCGGGGGATCGTCCGGGACGACCGGAACGGAACGACCCGGGAGCAGCCGAGCTCGGTTGCCTTCTCGAGGATGAAATCCATCTTGTCGGCCTTCGGCAGTCCGATGAGAAGGGTGACGGCGACCTTCGGGGGAGGCTCCGGCGGCCAGGTGTCTTGCACCTCGGCGCGGAGCGAACGGGACGTCGCCTCGAGAATCCGCATCCGGTACCGGGTTCCCTCCTCGTCGAAGGCGAAGAACGAGTCTCCGGGACCTAAGCGCAGCGACCGGAGCATGTGCCCGGCCTCCGTTCCGGAGAGAACGGCCGTGTCTCCTTGGACATTGGATCGATGGACGAAAAAGGTAGGCATGCTACCCGGAAGTCCCTTCCCGGCGGAGCAGGAGCGCGGCCCACTGTCCTTGATCCTTCCTCCCCGCCGGCCGGCATCCGGCGGAACGGTATTCGTTCTCCACCCATTCGCTCTTTTCCGCCAGGATCCCGGACAGGACGAGCAGTCCTCCCGGCGCAACCCGCGCGACGATCTCGTGCTTGAGATCGATGAGGATCTCCGCAAGAACATTCGCCAGGACGACGTCGTACCTTCCCTCCACGCGCGAAAGGGGAGTGGTGGCGGCATGGAATCGGTTTTCCACCCCGTTGATGCGGGCGTTCTCCCCGGCGACCTCCACCGCCTTCGGATCGACGTCGATCCCGACCGTGCACGACGCTCCCAGGCGGGCCGCGGCGATCCCCAGGATTCCCGTTCCGGTCCCGACATCCAGCACCCGGAGGGACGACGGGGAGGCGTCGAACGCCTCCTCCAGGAACTGGAGGCACATCGCCGTCGTCTCGTGCGTCCCCGTGCCGAAGGCCTGGCCGGGATCGATGGTGAGGACGACCTCTTCGGGGCCGGGCGCGTACGGCTCCCACGACGGCTTCACGGTGATCCGCCTTCCGATCCGCTTCGGCTTGAAGTGCTCCTTCCACTTTTCCGCCCAGCCGAAGTCGGTGATCTCCGCCGCCGTGACGAAAGCCCCCGGCTCCGGTCCGAACGATTCCGCCAGGACGGGGAGGAATTCGAGGAAGTCCTTCTTCACCGAATGGAGATCGGCTTCCCAGGGGAAGTACGCGGTGAGCCGGGTCACCTCGTCGGGGGGCGGAAGGGGGTCCACCGGGTCCCCCTCCGGGCCGAACAGCTGCTCGTCGTAGGCCATCCCCAGAGCGCCGTGCTCCGTGAAGAAGTGGGAAAGGGCGTCCACCGCCTCCCGGCGCGTCTCCACGGTGATCGATTTCCAGCGTGTCATTCTCCCGCCTTTTGCCTCTCGAGGACGCTCCTGCTGCCGAAGACCCTTCCAATGAATATGCTAAGATAGCACCTTGCCGACCCGCCACCACAGAAAAATGGACCGGAAAAGAAGACAACTCCTCTCGATCGCCGGCGCGCTTCGATCCGACGCCGTGCGGATGCTTCGGGCGATCACCGGGTTCGCCGAGCTTCCGCTTCTGGAGAGGCGCACCTCCGAGACCCTGGCGTCGTTCCTCGAGGAGAGGGGCTTCCGGATCGAACGGGGGATCGCGGGGATGGAGACCGCGTTCCGGGCGGAATTTTCCTTCGGCAGGGGGAAGCCGGCGGTGGCGTTCCTGTGCGAGATGGACGCCCTGCCGGGGCTCGGACACGCCTGCGGGCACAACCTGGGGGGAGTCGCGTCCGCCTGTGCCGCGGCTGCGCTGGCGGAGCTCGGTAAGGGGGTATTCCGCGCGGGGAAAGTCATCGCCCTGGGGACCCCCGCCGAGGAGACGGGATACGGAAAGGCCCGGATGGTCGAGGAGAAGATCTTCGAGGGGGTCGACGCGGCGATGATGGTCCACGCCTCCTCCCGCCGCCATGTGGACAAGGGATGTCTCGCGCTCCACAAGGTCCGGTTTACCTTTCTGGGAAAGGCGTCCCACGCGGCGGCCTATCCGGAATACGGCGTCAACGCGCTCGACGGCGTCCTCCTTCTCTTTCAGGGGATCGCGGCGCTGCGGCAGCATCTCCCCGAAACCGTGCGGGTCCACGGGATCGTCACGGAGGGGGGGAAGGCCCCCAACATCGTCCCGGAACGGGCCCAGGCCTACTTCTATATCCGGGGCGATACCGACGCTCTGCTGCTCGACGCGGTCCGGAGGGTGAAGCGGTGCGCGCGCGGCGCGGCGAAAGCGACGGGCTGCCGGCTGCGGATGGAGGAGGGTCCGTATACCCTCTCCGCGATGAAGGTCAACCCGGTGCTCGCCGACTCCTACCGGCGTTCCCTCGCCCTGCTGGGCCTTGCGGAAAGCGGGGCGCCCACCGACAAGAACCGCGGCTCGTCCGACATCGGCAACGTTTCCCAGGTCGTCCCGGCCCTCCAGCCGAACGTTCCGATCTCGCGCGGCGAACGGGTGGAAATCCACACCCGTTCCTTCGAAGAGGCGACCACGAGCGTGGCCGGTGTGAACGGAATGATGGAGGGGATCCGTGCGCTGTCGCTTACCGCCTATGAACTGTTCGAGGACCCCCGCCTCGTCCGGAGGGCGTGGAAGGCCTTCCAAGAACCTAAGATCCGGGACGTTCCTTAGGATAGGACGACGATCGTAGCCCCGTCGCCCCCCTGCTCCCTGGGCGCCGGGAAGAAACGCTTGGCATACGGGGAGGATTTCAGGTGGCGGCGTACCCCCGCCTTCAACGCCCCCGTCCCGTGCCCGTGAATGAGGAAGGCATGGGGGGTCTGGGCGAGGGAGAGACGGTCCAGGAAGGCGTCCACCTCGGGGAGGGCCTCGTCCAGATACATCCCCCGGAGATCGAGGGTGTTTCCCGGCGTCTGGAAGAACACCTCGGCCGATCGCTCTTCGGCCCGGCGCGCGGTTCCGGGAGCGGTTGCTCCGGCGGGGCGCCGGTCCGCGGCGAAGATCCGGACCTGCTCCCTCGGAACACGCGTTTTCATCCCCCCCACCAGCACTTCCACCCCGTTCTCCTCCGGCCCGGCGGGCGCGCTCACTTCCCCTTCCTTGTGGAGGGGGGAGAGGAAGACCTTCTGCCCCGGGTAGAGAACCGCCCCCGGCGGCAGCGGCGCGGTCCGGCTCATCATCGCCCGCACCACGGGATCCTCCTCCGCGATCCTTGCCTTCTCCTTCCACTCGCGTAAGACCGTCGACGCCTTCCGCACCGTCTCGATCTTCCTTTCCCTGCGAAGCTCCTCCGTGACCGCCCGCAGCGTCCCTTCCGCCTTCCGGACCTCGTCGCGGATCCTTTGGCGCCCCTTCTCCAGCGCCTTCGATTCCTCCTCCCGCGCCCGTTCCCGGAGGGCGGCGAGGAGCCGCTTTTCCTCTTCGGCCTCCCCTCGCTTTGCGGCGAGCGCCGCGGCTTCGGACCCAAGCCTCTCTCGCTCCCGTTCCAGGCGGGCCAGGACCTCGTCGAGTTTCTGCTCCTGGCCGGTGAGGTACCGTTTCGCCCGGGAGAGGACCTCCTCGGGGAACCCGAGTCCGCGGGCGATCTCCATGGCCATGCTCCTGCCCGGCACGCCGAGCCGGAGCCGGTACGTGGGGCGAAGCGCCGCCGGGTCGAACTCCATCGAGCCGTTCTCGAAGCGCCGGTCGGCGAAGGCGATCCCCTTCAGTTCTTCGAAGTGGGTCGTGGCCAGCACGCGGACCTCCCGGTCCGCGAGGACCTCGAGAAACCCCCGGGCGATGGCCGCTCCCTCCCTCGGGTCGGTCCCCGAGACGACCTCGTCCAGGAGAACGAGGGAGCCCCGGTCCGCCCCCGCCAGGATCTCGTTCAGCCGCCGTACGTGGGCGGAGTAGGTCGACAGGTCCCGCTCCACGCTCTGCTCGTCCCCCATGGAGGCGAACACCCGGGGAAAGGTCGAGACGGTCGAGTCGCCCGCGGCGGAGACGGACAGGCCCGCCATCGCCATCAGGGTCAACAGGCCCAGCGTCTTCAGCGCGACGGTCTTTCCCCCCGCGTTCGGCCCCGTGAGGATCAGGCACCGGAAGGGGCGGCCGAGCTTCAAGTCGTTGGGCACCACCTCCTTGTGCGAAAGGACCATCAGCGGGTGGCGCGCGGAGAGGAGGGCCACCTCGCCGGAGGCGTTCACGGTGGGTTCCGCGGCGGACAGCTCCTCCGCGAGGAGGCACCGCGCCTGGAGGAAGTCCAGCTGCGTCAGAATCGCCCGGCACCGGAGGAGATCGTCGGAGCGCCGGGCGACCTTGCCGCTCAGCTCGGCGAGGATCCGGGCGATCTCCCGCTCCACCTCGATCTCGGCCATCTTGACCTCGTTGTTCAGGTAGACGAGCTCCTCGGGCTCGAAGAAGACGGTCTGTCCGCTCTGCGAGGTGTCGTGGACGATGCCCGGGAAGAGGCCCTTGGCGGCGATCTTGAAGGGGATGACGAGCCGCCCCGATCGGACGGTGACGTACGCCTCCTGGACGTGGCGGGCGAACCGGGGCGACGCGATGATCTCGTCGGCCGTCTTCTGGAGGCGGTTCCGGATCTGCTGCAACTGCCGCCTGAGCCCCCCCAGGGACGGGGACGCGCGGTCGAGGACGTTTCCGGAACCGTCGATCTTGTCCTCGATCTCGTCGGCCAGGTCGCGCAGCGGGGGAATCCCCTTGGCGTGGTGGGAGAGGCGCGGGTACCTTCCGCGCCGGTCCTCGAAGAACCGGCGGGTCCGCTCCCCGGTCCTCGCCGTCTGTCCGACGAGGAGAAGTTCGGCGGTGGAGAGCGCGGATCCCTTTCCCGCCTTCTCCACCGGGGGGGCGATCTCCTTGAGTCCGTCGAGAGGAAGGGGCCCCTCGTCGATCAGCATCCTGCGGCCGTCGCGGTTCTCCTCGAGGGAGATCCGGATGGCGTCGAGGTCCGTCCCCGGCGACAGCGCCGCGCACCGCTCCCTCCCCGGGTCGGAGGAGGCGTGGGCGCAGAGCCGGGAAACGACCTTCCCCCACTCGAGCGCGTCCAGCGCATCGTCCCACGGCGTTGTCGGCAAGCCCGGGTTCCCCCTGGAAAATCGGCGGTTCACCGTCCATTATATCGGGAACGTGGTACCATCCACGGGGGATTTCCCCCAAGCGGAGGGAACGCCGGCCCGTGCAGGGAGCTCACCTCGTCCTCTTCTGGCTGACGCTTGTCGCCTATGCCACGGAGTCCGGACTTCAGCTCGGAGGCATCACGCCGAAGTCCCCCTACCGTTCGGCCCTTTTCGGAGGACTCCTGCTGCACTCCCTTTTCCTCGGCCTGCGATGGGGGCTGTCGGGACACGCGCCGATGGCCGGGCTCTTCGATTCGCTCACGGTCTTTTCCTTCTGTTCGGCCCTCTCGGCCTTTCTTCTCTGCGGGACGCCGGAAACGATGCCCGCCTGGAGGATCCTTTCGGCGCTCGTGGTGCTCCCCCAGGCCGGGGCGGCGCTCCTGGACAAGCGGCTGACGCCTCTCTACCCGGCGCTCGACACTCCCTGGTTTGCGGCCCATGTCGGGCTTTCCTTTCTCGGCTACGGCTTCTTCGCGGCGGGGCTCGCCCTTTCCTGGACGTACCTTCGGCGCGGCGGGGAAGAGGTCTATCGCGCGGCGGGGAGTTCGGCCCTCTACGGGTTCACGGCGTTCTCCGCGGGGATGGTGTGCGGGGGGATCTGGGCGTTCTACGCATGGGGCTCCTACTGGATCTGGACGCCCAAGGAGATCTGGTCGGTGGTCCTGTGGGTCTATTTTGCCGTTCTGACCCACCTCAAGTTCATCCCGGCAGGGGAAGGGTGGCCGCGCTGGGGGAGGCGCCTGGAGATGGGGGCCACGGCGGTCGGGTATTTCGTGATGCTGGCGACGTTCCTCGGGGTGAGTTTGCTCCTTCGAAGCTCCCACTCGTTCTGACGGAGTTTGTCATATGATGGGGGATATGAGGTTCGTGGCGCATACGGGGTCGGCATGACTCGGGCCGTGTGGCGGTTTCTCACCTCCCATACGACCTGCGTGTGGGTCGGGGTTGCCTTCTGCCTCGCGGGAGCCGCGGGATCCCTGGCGCTGGGCCGGTACCCCGGGGTGTTCTCGGACATGGATGCCCACGTTCTCCTCGAGTGGTTCGCCCGGAAGGGGTTCGCCGCGCCGGGGCCCACGCTGTGGCTGTACGGGCTTCTCCTGGCGACCGCCCTCATGGCGGTGAACGTGTCCTGCTGCACCTTCGAGCGGCTCGTGCAGATCTTCCGCGGGCACGTCTCGCTGCGCCGCCTCCTGCCGCACGTCATGCACCTCGCCTTCCTGGGCGTGGTCTTTTTCCACCTGGTGAGCAGCGTGAACGGGGACCGGATTCCAGGCCTGCGCCTGTTCGTGGGAGGGGTCGCGCCCATCGGAAGGACCGGATGGGCGCTCAAGCTCGACCGCCTCGACGTGACGATGGCGCGGGAAGGATACCCGCGCGACGTCCGGGCGGCGGTGACCTTGTACCGGGACCGGACCCCGGTCGCGAGGGAAGTCGTGCGCACCAACGATCCGCTGTTCCACGAGGGATACGGCGTCTACCTCAAGGACTTCGGTCCGACGCCCTGGGGCGCGCGCTACGCCGTGTTCGACGCGAACCGGGACCCGGGGGCGCCGGGCGTCCTCGTCTTCTCGGTCCTGTTCACCGCCGCGAATCTGCTGTACCTCATCCCGCCGAGGAGCCGGAATGCGTAGGGTGCGCCCCAGGCCGCTCCGCCGAGGCGACGTGATCGCGGTCGTCGCTCCCGGAGGACCCGTCGACCCCGCGCGGCTCGCCCGGGGACTCGCCCGCCTGACGGACGCGGGGTTCGTTCCCGAGACGGCGGAGGGGGTGCTTCGACGGGAGGGGTATCTGGCCGGGAACGACGGCCACCGGGCGGCGCAGATGGAGTGGGCCCTCACCCTCCCGGAGGCGCGGGCCGTCATGGCGGCCCGGGGAGGATACGGCACGACCCGGCTTCTCCCCCTGATCGACTGGAAAAAGGCCGCGGCCCGTCCCCGGCTCTTGATCGGGTACAGCGATCTTACGGCGGTCCTCGCCTACGTCTCCACCCGGCTGCGCCTCGCGGCCATCCACGGACCCATGGCGGCCGCCGACCTGGCGATGCGCCCGGACCCGGGCGCGGTCGACGCCTTCGTCCGTCTCGCGGGGGGACGGGTCGACCCGCGGGAGCCGTGGGGGGAGCCGTGCGAACGGTTGCGGGGCGGCGCCGCGGAGGGGGTCTTGACCGGCGGCTGCCTCTCCGTGCTCACCGCGATGCTGGGGACGCCGCACGAGCCCGACTTTCGGGGGGCGCTTCTGTTCCTCGAGGACGTCCGGGAGCCGTCCTACCGGATCGACCGGATGCTCACGCAGTGGATCCAGTCCGGACGGCTGCGCAAGATCGCCGGGATCGTGGCGGGGAGGATCGCCCCGGTGAAAAGCGAGGGGGAGGAGGACGTCCGCAGGGCGTTCGCGGAAGCCGGGAAGCGGATCGGGGTTCCGGTCTGGTGCGGGTTTCCCGCCGGACACACCCGCCCGAACTACCCCCTGCCGTTCGGCGTCCGGGCGAGGATCGACGGGAGAGGACGCCTGTTCCTCCTCGAATCCCCGGTGGCCGCGAAATGACCCGGGAAACCCGCGGCGACGAGGACCGGTTCCGCGAGGTGCAGCGGCTGCTCGAGGAGGGCGTCCGGGAGAGGGCGTACCAGGCCGCCGTCTTCCTGCTGGGCCGGGGGGACGAGATCCTCTTCCTCGGTTCGGCCGGGGAGGCGAGGCACGCCTCGATCTTCGACATCGCCTCCCTGACGAAGCCGATGGTCGCCTCCCTCTTCTATCTTCTCGTCCAGCAGGGCCGGATCTCTCCCGGAGAAAAGGTGTCGGCGGTCCTCCCGGTGCGTTCTCCCGACCCGGCATTCTTGGAGATCACCTTCCTCCACCTTCTCTCCCACACCTCCGGGCTCCCGGCGTACCGCCCCCTCCATCGCGGCATCCGGGAGGTCGAGGAAAAGGAAGGAAGAGCGATGTGGGGGACGGCGGAAGGGCACGACCGGATCGTTAACGCCGTCCTGTCCCTGCCCCTGGAATCCCGGCCGGGGACGGCTTGCGCGTACAGCGACCTCGGCTATATCCTTTTGGGCCGGGCGATCGAGGCGGCGTCGTTCACGACCCTCGACCGCCTCCTTCGGCGGGAGCTGTCGGATCCGCTGGGGATGCGGGACACCGGGTTCCTTCCCTTGCAGCGACTGAGCGAGTGCGAGACGGGGAGGGTGATGTCGACGGGGAGTTCGGACGAGCGCGGGAGGGAGAAGGCGGGGGAGGTCGACGACGAGAACGCGGCGGCGATGGG
>DASUAN010000268.1:0-5242 GCA_035763765.1 Candidatus Deferrimicrobiaceae bacterium | reverse complement strand
GGCCAGCCTCGACCCGACGGGGGGCAGTTCGAGGGACTCCACCCTCCCGACGAGCTTCTGGGCGAAATCGTCCAGGCCCACGCTGGCCGTGCCGTCGTCCCCGGCCTTCGCCCAGCCGTGCCCCTGGTGATAGGAAAGCCCTCCGGGGACCCGGAACCATTCGACGAAGTCCGGAACGCGCCTCTCCGGCCTCGCCTCCTCGCCCCGGATCACCAGGTACCGGCAGAAGAACACGAACGTGGCCAGAAACCCGATGACGATGAGGTACTCGATGCCTTTCGTCGCATAGATGTCTACAAAGTGGAAGACTTCCATCTCACTACCTCCGCGACGGGGATGATCTCCTCCTCCGCCTTTGCTACTGCCGCGTGCTCCGTGAAGACCGGCATTCTGTTGATCACCCACCGGAACACCCACAGTTCCATGCTGATGACGGCGAGCGTCACCCAGATCTCGACCCAGGAGGGGTAATACCGGACCGGCGCATACCATTTGAACGCGATGATCGACACGTTCAGCCGGTTGAGGATCACCCCGATCGCCGTGAAGAACGACGTGAACTGGACGAGCTTCACGCTGCGCTTCCGGATCGCGGTCCCGAAGAGGGCGATCGGGAGCGCCACGAAGCCGACGACCTCCACCAGGTACCAGTAGCCCATCGGGGTGGCGAGCAGATCCCAGTGCCCGCCGTGGACCAGTTCGATGAACTTCAGGAACAGGTAGGCGAACAGCGCTCCGATGCATCCCTTGGCAAGACCCAGGAGGATCTCGTCGTGGGAGGCGCGCAGGGTTTTCCCGATCTTGTCGTGGAAGACCTTGTGGGTGAACGTGCTCTCGATGATGACCATCGACAGACCGGCGAAGATGCTCGACACGAAGAACATGACCGGAATGTAATGGGAATACCAAAGCGGATGGATCTTGGCGGGCGCCAGCAAAAAGAGCGCCCCCAGCCCGGACTGGTGAAGCGTCGAGAGGGTGATGCCGAAAATGACCGCTCCCATCGTCATCTTCGCCACGACCCTGAGGGCCTTCTCCCAGTTCAGCCACTCGGCGACGGCCGGGGAGAACTCGATGAACTCGCAGATCATGTACAGAAGGAAGTGCCACGCAACCAGGAAAAGGACCGAGCTCAGCCCGAACGAGTTGCCGATGATCGGGTTCACGACGTTCCAGGGGCGCCCCAGGTCGAGGAGCAGCGCCCCGGCATAGAACACGTAGGCGAGAAAGCCGTTCAGGATCGTCACCCGGACGATCGGCTCGTATTTTTCGAACTTCATGATGTGGACGACGAACGTCAGGACGTAGGCCCCTCCCGCGAACGCCACGCCGGTGATCACGTCGAACCCGATCCAGATCCCCCACGGGTAGTCCTGGGAGAGGTTCGTGACGGCCCCGAGACCCTTGTAGAACCGGATCGCGATCAGGGCGAGCCCGACCACGATGATCGTGCCCGTGATGACGTTGAAGGGCGTCCAGATCTTCCCCTTCGGCTTCATCTCGGAGGCGAAGAACCGCGCGAACTCGCCGACGGCATGGAGGGCCTTCCGCGCCCTCCCGGTTTCGCTACTCTTCCTCTTCATGGTTTTTCTCCTTGTTCCCGTTTTCGGCGAGATAGTTCAGGCCGATCAGGATGGACGGCCAGAGAACGAAGACGAGGGGCACTCCGTACAGGAACCCCGTGGTGTGCTCCGGGTAAGGCGTCGACCCCAGGTCGGTCCGGAATCCGAGTTGCTCGAACGGGACGGAAGAGAGGTACATGGTCCCGCTGCCGCCGACCTCGTGCTCCCCGTAGATGTGGTGGACATACTTGTCGGGATTCTCGTAGATCCGGGTTTTTGCGATTTCCAGGAGTTCCCTCCTCGTCCCGAAGATGGTGGCGTTCTCGGGGCAGGCTTCCACGCACGCGGGGCGCTCCCCGGCTTTCAGCCGGTCGTAGCAGAAGATGCACTTCCGGATGTACGGGAGGGCGCTGCCGTATTCGAATTTCGGGATGTCGTGGGGGCACGCGATCATGCAGTACCGGCACCCCATGCACCGGTCCTTGTTGTAGATGACCGGCCCCTCGACGGTTTTCTCCATCGCTTTGGTCAGGCATGCCGAGGCGCAGGCGGGCTGGCAGCAATGGACGCATTGTCTCCGCACGAAGACCGGTTTGTCCGGATCCTTCCCGTTCGGGAACCGGTTGACGACGGTGTACGCCTCCGGGGAGGTGTCCCTCCTCGTTTCGAAGACGCGTTCGCTCGAGAAGGAGACCTCCGGCTCGGGCAGACCGTTCTGCGCGTTGCACGCCTCCTCGCAGCTGCGGCAGCCGATGCACTTCGTGGTATCGATCAACAGCCCGTAGAACTCGACGCTGGTCGTAGCCGCTTCCGACCGCCTGGGCGGACCCGCAACCAGGGCGCAGCCCGTGAGGCCGGCAAGTTTCAGGAAATCCCGTCGGTTCACGCTCATCGGTATCCCCTCCTGGACCTAACGGAAGAACTTCCTGACCAGAAGCTGCAGGAGCTCCCCGTCGATCTTTTCCATGACGCCTTCGATCACGTAGCCTCCGTCGGGCATCGTGACTCCCACTTCCTGCGGCGCAGCCTGGTGCAGCGTGACGAACTCGAGGAAGACCAGGAGTTCCCTCTCGAGCCAGGCCGCGGCGTCCCCGGCGATCCGCAGCTTCTTCAGGTTCTGCGCGAGGTTGCTCGGCATCGCGGCGAGGAGCCAGGACGACCGGTACGGGTCCGTCTTGAGCACTCGTGGGTCGGTGTTCACGTCGTCGTTCACGGAACTGACGATTCCGTCAAGGGGAGAGACGAAGTCGATCTTCTTCGTTCCCTGGATCACGGTGAACGCCGTCTCCCCCTGCCGGAGCACCGTCCCGGGCCGGGGAAGTTCGATCCGGTCAATTTTCCCGATGATCCCCTGCGCGAAATCGTCGATGCCGATCTGCGCTTCTCCTGCCGGCATCAGGTGGGCCCACGTGTGTCCGCTGTGGTAGAAGAGCCCTGCCGGCATGCGGAACTCGGGCAGCGAAAGGGGCACGGGCGCCGTCCGGAGCGTCGGAGCGATTTCGCCCGCTCTTTCCTTTGCTTTCTCCCTTCGCCAGCGGATCGCGAGTTCGATGAGGAGGAACGCGGCGATCGTCACGAGTACGAGAATGAGCACCATTTCCTTCACCTCCTATCCCAGGAACAGTGCGACGATCCTGCTCCACTGCGCCTCGTTCAACCGGCTGCTGATGTCCGGGAGGGCCTCCCCCCCGTCCGTCGCGGTGATTCCCAGGTCGTTGCAGAACATCCGTTGGAGCCGCTCCGCCTCCCAGTCGAGCCATTGGCGAGCCACGCTCCCGTGGTAGAGGCGCGGGATCCATTCCCCGGTGAGATGCATCGAGAAGATCCACCCCTCCTCATAGGGGTCCCGGTTGATGGTCCCCGGGTCGTCGGACACCTTTTGGTTGATCTCGCGGACGATTCCGTCCCCCGGCGCCACCATCCGGGCCGTCCGGTCGCCGGAGTGAAGGAGGAAGCAGACGCTGTTCTCCTTCACGACGGAGCCTTCCGGCGGAAGGGAGACGCGGTTGATTCTGCCGACGAGCCGCTGCGAAAAATCGTCGATGCCCACCTTCGCCACGGGATCGGCTTCCCTCCCGGAAGAAACCCACAGATGCCGGGGGTGGAAGTAGTAGTCGGGACGAAGCGCGAAGCCCCGGACGGTTTCCACCGTGGATCCGTGGCCTTCGATCTCCCGATAGGCGGAGCAAAGCCGGTATTCCCCGGTGTGGCACAGGCCTTTCGACGAGGTCGCCCGGTCGACCGGGATCATCTTCTTCACGGGAAATGCCTTGCAGAACGTCACCGTCGTCATTTCGAGAAACGGGCACTTTTCCTCTCCCATCGGCGCACTCCTTTTTTTCGAGGCGATCCGTTTCATGCCGTCCTGAACCCAGCCCATGCCCCCTGGATGAGGAAGACGAATGCGAGGATAAGGTATGCCATCTTCTCCACCTCCTCTCTTGCCCCCATGCCACAGCAACGGATGTGCCCGAACGGAAGCGGGGAGCCCAGTGACGAATAGCGATCCGGAAAACAAAGGGATTTCCGGATGCCGGGCGGGGAGGGATGGATCGGGGAGAGGGGCGGGGATTGTAGAGAATTTCTACAGTTTCCCTGTTGAAAAATTTCCGGCTGATTTTCCGGGAAGTTGGGGTGTTGAAATCTGAAACACCAAATTTACGAATTCAACACCGTTTCCCTCTTCAGTTCGTATTTCCGGATCTTGTTGTAAAGCGTGACCCGGTCGATCCCGAGCACCTGGGCGGACCGGATGATGTTCCACCGGTTCTCCTGGAGAACCTGGCGAATGTGCTCCTTCTCCATTTCGGAGAGGGATTTTCCGCGGCTCTCGGCCGCCGGGGGGGGCTGCGGGAGGCTCAGGTCGGATTCGAGGATCGTCCTCCCTTTCGTGACCACCATCGCCCGCTCGACCACGTTTCGCAATTCGCGCGCGTTCCCCGGCCACCCGTAGTCCATGAGCAGGCGCATGGCGGGCTCGGCCACCCCCCCGACGTTCCTTCCCATCTCGATGTTGAACCGGTCGACGAAGTGCTCCACGAGCAGGGGGATGTCCTCCTTTCTTTCCCGGAGGGGAGGGATGTGCACCGAGATGACGTTCAGCCGGTAATAGAGGTCCTCCCGGACCTTTTCCTCCTCGATGGCCTTCGCGAGGTCCCGGTTCGTGGCGGCGATGATCCGGGAGGTGATGGGGATGAGCTGGGTCCCCCCGACGCGCCGGAACTCCCTCTGCTCGATGACCCGCAGCAGGTCCATCTGCAGTTTGAGGTTGATGTCGCCGATTTCATCGAGGAACAGGGTGCCATCCTTGGCGAGCTCGATTTTTCCGCTTCTTGCCTGGTCCGCCCCGGTGAAGGCTCCTTTCTCGTGCCCGAACAGTTCGCTCTCCAGCAGGGTCTCCGTGAGGGCGGCGCACGATACCGTCACGAAGGGTTCGTCCCGCCGGGTGCTCTCCATGTGGATGGCGCGGGACAGAAGCTCCTTCCCGGTTCCGCTTTCCCCCTCGACGAGCACGGTCGAGTTGCTCTTCGCCACGGTTTTGACGAGCTCGAAGATCTCGATCATCTTGTGGTTCTTGCTTACCAGGTCGTGAAGCCGGTACTGTTTCTTCAGCTCCTTCCGGAGATAGAGGTTCTCCTTCACCAGCTTCTGGTGCTCGATGATCTTCCGGATCGTCATCG
>DASUAN010000267.1:0-20156 GCA_035763765.1 Candidatus Deferrimicrobiaceae bacterium | reverse complement strand
CGGGAACGGCTCCCCGAGGTCCCGGTCATCCTGATCACGGCGTACGGCACGATCGGCGACGCGGTGGAGGCGATCCGGTCCGGGGCCTTCGACTACGTCTCGAAGCCGTTCGATGAGGCGGAACTCCTTCGCGTCGTCGGCAACGCCGTCCGGACCTCGGCCGTCGCCGCCATCGAAGGGACGGGGGACGAGGAAAAGAGCGGGTGGTTCGGCATGGTGGGCTGCTCCCCGGCGTGGATGGAGATCCGCAAACTGATCGAGAAGGCGGCTGCCTCCCCGCTCTCCGCGATGATCACGGGGGAGACGGGAACGGGGAAGGAGCTCGTCGCCCGGGCGATCCACCGGATTAGCGTCCGCGGGGAAGGGCCGTTCATCAAGATCAACGGGGCCGCCATTCCGCCGCCCCTGTGGGAGGCGGAGGTATTCGGCTACGAAAAGGGAGCGTTCACCGGGGCGGTCACCTCGAAGCCGGGCCGGTTCGAACTGGCGGATGCGGGGACCTTCTTCCTCGACGAGATCGGGGACGTTCCCCTTCCGATGCAGGCGAAGCTCCTCCGGGTCCTGCAGGACCGGGCGTTCGAGCGCGTGGGCGGGGTGAAGACCCTCACCGCGGATGTCCGGTTCATCTGCGCCTCGAACCGGGATCTCCGGAAAGAGACGGAACGAGGGAGGTTCCGGGAGGATCTCTTCTACCGCATCAACGGCATTCCCGTCCATCTTCCACCGCTCCGGGCACGGCGGGAGGACATCCTCCCCCTGGCGGAGTACTTCCTCTCCCGGGCCTGCGCGGAGATGGGGATCGCAAGCAGGATCCTCTCGACCGAAACAGTGGAAATCCTGGAAAGGTATCCGTGGCCGGGAAACGTCCGGGAGCTGGAAAACGCCGTCGGGAGGGCCGTGGCGCTCGCGGAGGGGGAGCAGATCACGCCGCCGGACCTCTGCATCGCGTTGGCGGAAGCGGAAGGAGAGAAGGCGACGCCTGAGGAGGCCCGGTTCCACGAGTCGGTCCGGGACCACAAGCGGGCGATCATCCTCCGGGCGATCCGCAAGTCCGGGGGCAGCAAGACCAAGGCGGCGGAGATGCTCGGGCTGCAGCCGACCTACCTGTCCCGCCTGATCCGCGTCCTCAAGGTCGAGCCCTGACCGCCGTGACCCGACCCGGACCGGGACCCCAGGCAATGCGGAGGGTTCCGCGAGGCGGCCTCTGGAGCGAGGTTGCGGGGGGCCCGGTCACTGGGCGAGTTCCTTCTCCTCCGCTCCGCTCAGGGCGGCAAGCTCCTCGGGCGTGGTCCGGAACAGGTTGTTCGTCTCCCCCGCCGCGGGGTAGATCGTCCCGTATCGGCGCAAAGAAGGGTCCATGAACACCGGAATCCCGGCCGGCAGCGCCACCGGCGAGACGGCGCCGACGGCGAAGCCGGTGTGGGCGACCACGTCGTCGGGTCCGGCCAGCCGCACCTTTTTCGCTCCCCGGAGCGCCTTGACCTTTTTGAAATCGATCCGCCGGTCCCCCGAGATCACCACGACCATCGGCGCCCCGTCGACGAGGAGCAGGATCGTATTGGCGATCTGGCCCAGTTCCACGCCGAGCTCGCGTGCGGCAAGCTCCGCGTTGTGGGTCGACTCTCCGAAGATGCGGATCTCTCCGCGGTATCCGCGTGCCTCCAGGAAGTCCCGGACCTCCCGCCCTCCTCGCGCCTCCATGGCCCCGCTCCTTCCGTCGAATGGGTGCGGAACCGATTATAGCGCATACGGACTCCGGGGACCCATGGCGGTGGGGGGGGGCGGCGAGGTGGCCTGCGGAGCGGCGAACCATCGGCCAGGGGGCTTCGGGATCGGTATTCCGGGGAAGAAATTACGGGTAGAATAGGGTACTCCATTTTGTAAAGGGAGGTGGGCCATGGTTCCCCTTTCCGATCTGGCGGAGATCGCGAGGGCGAACGGGGCGCCGCTCTGCGGGGCGGCGAAGGCGGCGGACCTTTCCGGCAACGCCATGGAGATCGGGAAGATTCTCCCCGGGGCGTGCTCCGTCGTGGTGCTCGCCGCGCCGCATTCGCGCAGCGCCATCGAATCGGCGGATGTCCAGATGGCGCAGTACGACACGGTGCACGCATACGCGGAGGCGGCGCGCGCGTCGCACGCCCTTGCCCGCTGGTTGGAAGCAAGAGGGCACCGGGCGGTGGCGGTTCCGGCCTTCATCCCCATCGACATGGCGCCGCCGAAGCACGGGATGAAGGGAGCGATCGACTGGCGGGAGGCGGGTGTCCTGGCGGGGATCGGGGGATACGGGGAGAGTGGGCTGCTCGTGACCCGGGAGTACGGCCCGGCGGCAAGGGTCGGCGGGGTGCTTACGGACGCGGAGATCGCGCCCGGCAGCCCCCTTCGGGAGTCGCCCTGCACCCATTGCCAACGGTGCGTGGAGTCGTGTCCGACGGGTGCCTTGTCCGGCGGCGGGCGGATCGACAAGCGGAAGTGCGGGGAGAAGATCTTCTCCGGCGGGTACCGGGCCTGGAGGAAGTTCCTCCTCGAACTGATCGAGGCTTCTCCCGAGAAGCGCAAGGAGATGACCGGGGGCCAGGTTTCCCTGGAACTCTGGCAGAACTTCATGACGGGGAACTACTACTACTGCTTCGCCTGCCAGTCGGCGTGCCCGGTGGGGAGGGCGGCGCTTGCCTGAACGGAAGGCGATCCAGGGGAAAATCCGAGGGAGGCATGGAGAACGAATTGCCGGGGAGGGGTACGTACGCGGTCGGCCAGTCGGCGGAAATGAGCAAGATCATCACCGAGGAGGATGTCTTCCTCTTCGCGGGGATCACCGGCGACCGGAACCCGATCCATATTTCGAAGGAATTCGCGGCGAAGAGCCGGTTCGGAGAGCGGATCGCCCACGGGATGCTGACGGCGGGGCTCATTTCCGCAGTGATCGGAATGAAGCTGCCTGGACCCGGGTGCCTGTACCTTTCACAGACGCTTTCTTTCCTGGCGCCTGTCAAAATCGGTGACGAGATCACGGCCCGGGCGGAGGTCGCGGAGGTGATCTCCGAGAAACGTCTCCGGCTCCGGACGCAGTGCATCAACCAGCGGAAGGAAGTGGTGCTCGAAGGCGAAGCGATCATCGTTCCCCCGCGGCCGGTGCGGGGGAAACAGCCAAACTCTTGACGAAAAAGGAGGGGAAACGATGAGAAAAACCGTTCTGGTGCTGGGATTGGCTCTTCTGTTCGCGACGAGCGCGATCGCCGCGGACACGATCAAGCTGGGGGGGATGCTCCCGCTCTCGGGAAGGGCGGCCGACCTCGGGATCGCCTGCAAGCAGGGGGCGGAGCTCGCGGTCAAGGAGATCAACGCGAAGGGGGGCGTCCTGGGAAAGAAGTTCGAGCTGCTCATGGCGGACTCCAAGGCCAACGTCCAGGAGCTTTCCTCCCTGTCCAACCGGTACATCCAGAAGGACGGGGTGAACTTCCTCTTCGGCGTGGTCAGCTCCGCGGGGGCCCTCACCGTCGGCGAGATCGCCAAGCGGGAGAAGGTGATCTTCATGGACACGGTCGCTTCCACCGACACGTTCACCAAGGAGAAGTGGAACCGGTACTCCTTCCGGGCGGGCACCTGCAACTCCCAGGAGGCGAACTCCCTGGCCCTCTACACGGCGAAGAAGTACCCGAAGCTCACCAAATTCTACAACCTGGGCCCCGACTACGAGTACGGCCGGACGATGTGGGATCTGTTCAAGGCGAAGACGAAGGAGGTCAACCCCAAGGCGGAGTTCGTCGGAGAGCAGTGGCCCAAGCTCTTCACCCCGGACTATACGACCTACATCAATGCGATCCTGGCCGCCAAGCCCGACGCGGTGTACTGCTCGCTGTGGGGGGGCGACCTGGTCGCCTTCATCAAGCAGGCGAAGCCCTACGGGATCTTCGAGAAGATGAAGTGGATCGTCGCCACCGGCGGCGACATCACCGTCGCCAAGGCGCTGGGGGGCGACATGCCCAAGGGGATGATCGTCGACCAGCGGTACTATTTCCACTGGCCGAACACCGAGCGGAACAAGGCGTTCGTGAAGGCGTACCAGGCCGACTACAATGATTATCCGAGCGCCTGGGCGGCGGAAGGGTACGACGGGGTGTACTTCCTGTACGAGGCGATCAAGAAGGCGAACTCCCTCGACACCGAGAAGGTCATCGCGGCGCTCGAGGGACTGACGATCGACGCCCCGCGCGGGAAGGCCACGCTGCGGAAGGAGGACCACCAGCTCTCCAGCGATTTCATGGTAGGGGAGACGGTGTTCGACAAGGCGTATCCTTTCGCCATCGTCGGGAACACGGAAGTGTTCAAGGCCGAGGAAGTCCTCTACTCGATCGAGGAGTGGAAGAAGGCGCAGGAAGCGAACAAGTAGAAGAAGATGCTCGTGGGGGTCGCCCGCGAAGGGCGGCCCCCGTTTCTTTCCCGTAGGAGCGGTATGGCCGGGTTTCTGGACATCTCGTTTCTCACCGTGCAGGTCCTGAGCGCCCTTCGGCTGGCGGCGTTTCTCTTTCTCATCTCGTCGGGCCTCACCCTCATCTTCGGGGTGCTCAACATTTTAAACTTCGCCCACGGCGCCCTGTATATGCTCGGGGCGTATTTCATGTTCTGGGTCACGTCGCAGGTAACGGGACCCGGCGGATTCTTCCTGGCGATGGCGATGGCGCCTCTTGGGGTCGCCCTCATCGGAATGATCCTGGAGACGGGTCTCCTGCGGCGGATCTACATCCAGGAAGAGATTTATCAGCTTCTGCTCACGTATGCCCTGGTGCTCATCATCGACGACCTGGCCAAGATCGTCTTCGGGGCGGAGTACAAGTCGATCCCCAAGCCCGAGTTCCTCGAGGGATCCGTTTCCCTGTTCGGGGGGACGGTGCCCGTATACACGATCCTCGTCGTGATCGTCGCTCCGCTGGTGGCCGCCTTCCTCTGGTATCTCCTGCACCGGACGAAGACCGGAAAGGTGATCCGCGCCACCTCCTCGGACCGGGAGATGGCGGACGCCCTCGGGATCAACATGAAGGCGCTCTTCACGCTGGTGTTCGCCTTCGGATCGGTCCTGGCGGGCTTCGGAGGGGCGCTGGCCGGCCCCGCCCGCACGGTCTTCCCCGGGGTGGGAACCGAGGTCATCATCGAGTGCTTCGTGGTGGTCGTCATCGGGGGCCTGGGCAACCTCTGGGGGGCCCTCGTGGGGTCGCTGCTGATCGGGTCCCTGGAAACGGTGGGGATCATCGTCTTCCCCGAGTTCGAGATGGGCCTGATCTACCTCCTCATGGTGGCGGTCCTCGTGGTCCGGCCGTGGGGGCTGTTCGGGAAGCCGCTCAAGATCAAGGCGCTCTCGGAAAAGAACCTGGCCATGGAGTCCCAGGAGATCTCGCCGGTCCACTTCTCCTCCCGTCCCTGGCTCTGGGTTATTCCCGTGGCGGGGTTGCTTCTCCTCCCCGGCGTCGTGGAACGGTATTACCAGTACCTGCTGACCCAGATCTTCATCGCGTCCCTGATGGCGATCGCCTTCAACCTGCTCCTGGGAACGACGGGGCTGCTTTCCTTCGGGCAGGCGGCGTTCTTCGGGGTCGGAGCGTACACGGTGGGACTGCTCCTCACGAAGACCGGCGCGGGAACGCTTTCGGGCCTCGGGCTCTCGATCCTCACGTCGGCCGCGGCGGCCGCCGTCATCGGGTTCTTCTGCGTCCGTCTTTCGGGGGTCCACTTCGCGATGCTCACGCTGGCGTTCGGCCAGCTCATCTTCGCGATCGCCTTCAAATGGTACGGCTTCACCGGCGGAGACAACGGAATCCAGGGGATCCCGGTCCGGGAGATTTCGCTGGCGGGGATCGCGTCCCTCGACATCGGCTCGACGAAGGCGATGTACTATTTCGTCCTGGTCGTCGCAGGGGTGTCGATGGCGGTCCTGCGCCGGGTCCGCTCCTCCCCGTTCGGGGCGACGCTCAAGGCGATCCGGGAGAACGGCCAGAGGGCGTCGTACCTCGGGATCAACGTGAAGTTCTACCAGTGGACGGCGTTCGTGATCGCGGGGACGTTCACGGGCCTCGCGGGAGGGCTCTTCGCCCTGATGGAGAAGTCGATCTCCCCCGAGATCATCCACTGGACCAAGTCCGCCGACCCGGTGCTCATGACGATCATCGGGGGGATCTACACGTTCGTGGGGCCCGCGATCGGCGCCGTGGTCCTGATCGTCCTCAACTCCTACATCGTCGCGTGGACCGAGTACTGGGCCCTCGTTCTCGGGATGGTGCTCCTCCTGCTCGTGCTGCTGCTGCCGGGCGGGGTGATCGGGTTCGTGAACGAGAAAACGCGGGAAACCTTCATCAGGAGCGGGTGGATCCGGAGATGGCTTTTCTCGAAGTCGGCAACGTCGTAAAGTCGTTCGGGGGCCTGCGCGCCCTCCAGGACGTCTCGCTGTCCGTGGAACGGGGGGAGATCCGCGCCATCATCGGTCCCAACGGTGCGGGGAAATAGACCCTCTTCAACGAGATGACGGGCCTGCTCTCCCCGGACTCCGGGGAGGTGATTTTCGACGGCGAGAGGATCTCGGGGCTCTCTCCCCACCGGATCATCCGGAAAGGGATCGGCCGCTCCTTCCAGATCACGAACATCTTCCCGAGGATGTCGGTTTTCGAGAACGTCCAGGTGGCCCTCTTTTCCCAACACCGGGAGAACCGCGCGGCGCTCTCCCTCGCGCGGAATTTCCGGGAGGTGACGGACGAGGTCCTTTCGATCCTCGGACAGGTCGGCCTGGCGGACGCGTTCGACACGTCCGCCTCGGTGCTCTCGCACGGGGACCAGAAGCGGCTGGAGATCGCCATCACGCTCGCCTGCCGCCCCAAGCTGCTGATGCTCGACGAGCCGACGGCCGGGATGTCCCGGTTCGAGAGCCGGGAGACGATCGCCCTGCTGCAGAAGATCTCCCGGGAGCAGGGGCTCACCCTGGTCTTCACGGAGCACGACATGGACATCGTCTTCGGCATCTCGGAGAAGATCACGGTGCTCCAGCAGGGGGCGGTGATCGCCGACGGGGCCCCGGCCGACATCAAGGCGAACCCCGAGGTGCGCAAGGCGTACCTCGGCGAGGAGATCGCGGAGTAGGAGACCCATGGCGCTTCTTTCCGTGGCATCGATCAACACGTTTTACGGGCGCAGCCACATCCTCTTCGACGTTTCCCTCTCGGTGGAGAAGGGGGAGGTGGTGAGCCTCCTCGGGCGCAACGGGGCCGGGAAGAGCACCACGCTGCGGTCGATCATCGGTCTCACTCCTCCCCGGACGGGGGAGGTCACCTTCCGGGGCGAGCGGATTTCGGGGCTTCGACCTTTCCAGATCTGCCGCAGGGGGGTGGGGTTCGTCCCGGAGGACCGGCGCGTCTTTCCGGACCTGACGGTCCGCGAGAACCTCGAGGTCGCCGCGCGCAGGGAGAAGGAGGCCGGTTCCCCCTGGACCGTCGAACGGCTCTTCGCCCTCTTCCCGCGCCTGGAAGAGCGGGAGAAAAACCTCGGGAACCAGCTGTCGGGCGGAGAGCAGCAGATGCTCACCATCGCCCGCACCCTCATGACGAACCCCGACCTGCTTCTCCTCGACGAGCCGTCCGAGGGCCTCGCCCCGCTGATCGTCGCGCTGCTCGCCGAGATGATCCTGAAGATCCGGGCGGAGGGGGTAACGGTGCTGCTCGCCGAGCAGAATCTCCACTTCTGCGCCAAGGTGGCCGACCGGGGATACGTGATCGACAAGGGAGCGGTGAAGTACGAGGGAAAGATGTCGGACCTGCTGGGAAACGAGGAGATCAAGGAGAAGTACCTCGCCGTGTAGGACGCCGAGGCGCCGAATGCTTCCTTCTCGTCTCGCCGCATGCCGGGGAGTGCGGAAAGTTCCGGGAAACGGGCGCGCGCCGGGAAGGAGGGGGAAAACGATGCGGACGGTGGAACCCGGAAAAACCCGGATCGGGTGGATCGGCACAGGGGTCATGGGAGGTCCGATGTGCGGGCACCTCCTGGGGAAGGGGTATTCCCTGACCGTCTACACGCGGGACCGGGAGAAGGCGAAGCCGTTGCTCGCCAGGGGGGCCGCATGGGCCGGTTCCCCCAAGGCGGTCGCGGAGGCGTCGGAGGTCGTGTTCACCATGGTCGGCTTTCCGCCCGATGTCCGTGACGTCGTCCTCGGGGATCGCGGGGTTCTCTCCGGCGCGAAGAAAGGGAGCATCCTGGTGGACATGACCACGACCGAACCCCGTCTGGCTCGGGAGGTCTACGCGGTCGCAAGGTCGAAGAAGGTCCACAGCATCGACGCGCCGGTGTCGGGAGGAGACGTAGGAGCGCGCGAGGCACGGCTGTCCATCATGGTCGGCGGGGACCGGGAGGCGGTGAACGCGGTCATGCCCCTGCTGCAGGCGATGGGAAAGACGATCGTCTACCAGGGAGAGGCCGGCGCCGGCCAGCATGCCAAGATGTGCAACCAGATCGTCATCGCCGGCACGATGGTCGGGGTCTGCGAGAGCCTGATCTACGGCCACCAGGCGGGCCTGGATCTCGAAGTCATGCTCTCGAGCATCCGCGGCGGCGCGGCGGCCTGCTGGGCGCTGGAAAACCTCGCGCCCCGCATCCTGAACCGGAACTTCGATCCCGGGTTCTTCGTGGATCACTTCGTCAAGGACATGGGAATCGCCCTGGACGAGGCGAAGCGGATGAACCTGGCCTTGCCGGGCCTGGCGCTGGTCCACCAGATGTACGTGGCGTTGCAGGCCAACGGCGGGGGGCGCAACGGGACGCAGGCGCTTGTGCTGGTGCTGGAACAATTGGGAAACACCAAGATCGGTGCTCGTGAAAGAAAGGCGTTCTTCTCCCCCTTGCGGACCGGGCGGGAAACGAAGAGGAAACCCAGACGGGAGGGGAATGATTGACCGGTTCCCAAGGCTTTTTCGAGAGGGCGTTCTCCCTTGCCTCCCTCCCTTCCAAGTCGGAGGCCCTCCGCGGCATCCGGGTCCTCGAACTTGCGACCCGGATCTTCGGACCCGCCACGGCGGATTACCTGGGCGAATTCGGGGCCGAGGTGATCAAGGTCGAGCTGCCGCTCACGGGCGACCTCATGCGGTACGTCGCCCCGGAGGGGTTCTTCTGGCAGGAGATCTCCCCTGCGTTCCTTCCGCAGAACCGGAACAAGCTCCACGTGGGCATCGACGTCCGGCTTCCCGAGGGAAAGGATCTGTTCACCCGGATCGCGGAGAAATCGGATGTCGTGGTGGAGAACCTGCGGGCCGGCACGATGGACCGGTGGGGAATCGGCTATGCGCAACTCCGGGAGAAAAACCCCGGTCTCGTGTACGCCGCGAACTCGGGATTCGGCCAGTGGGGGCCCTTTGCGAAGGGACGCGCCTCCTACGACGCCACCGCGCAGGCGGTCTCCGGCATGTCGGCCATCACGGGGTTTCCCGGGCACCCGCCCGTCCGGGTGGGGTTGTGGATCGGGGACTTCACCGGCTCGCTCTTCTCGGCGATCGCCATCCTGGCTGCGCTTCGGGCCCGCCGCCGGTCGGGGGAGGGACAGTTGATCGATCTCGCGCAGGCGGAGGCGCTGATCCGCGCGCTCGACTGGACGTGGCTGTACGCCGACCTCACGGGCCGGGACCGGGAACGTGCCGGGAACCGGGACGTGACGTTTCCCCCGTCGGGGATCTACCGCTGCGCGGACGGGTTCGTCGCCGTCTCCGCCCGGGACGACGCGGAGCGCTCCGCCATCGCCGGGACGATCGGGGCGCGGGAGGCGACCCCGGAAGCGGTGGCGATCTTTACCGCCACCCGCACGTGCGCCGAGATCGTCCGCGTAAGCGAGGAGGTCGGCGTCTCCGCCGCCCCCGTGCGGGGCGGCCGGGACCAGTACCGCAATTCCCATCTCCGCGCGCGCGGCACCGTATGGGAACTCGACGATCCTCTCTACGGCCGGATCGACGAGTTCGGGCCCGTTCCGAAGCTCTCCGAAAGTCCCGGACGGATCAAGTGGACCGCGAAGCCGGTCGGGTACCACAACGAGGAGGTGTTCGGCGGCATCCTGGGCCTGTCGGGGAAAGCGATGGAAGAACTCGAGCGAAAAAAGGTCATCGGTCGATGGGCCGACGCGCCGGGGGCAAGGCCGCCCCGCGGTGCGGTCGCCGGTCCGGCGGACGGGGGAAGGAACAAGGGACCTGCGCGATGAGCGGTTTCGAGGACTGGGCGAGGGAGGCGACCGACCCGAAGAACGCCGCGGGGAAGCCGGAGGCGCTCCCGGGGTTGCGCGTCCTCGAGCATGCCCCCGGCCATTTCGGGGGGATGGTGGCGGCGTCGGTCCTGGCCGAGTTCGGGGCGGAGGTGATCAAGGTCGAGCCGCCGGGAGGCGACCCGGCGCGGAGCTATGCACCGGAAGGGATCACCATCGCCGGCACGGGCCTTCCCTTCCTCTCCGAGGCGCGGAACCGGAAGTTCGTGACGCTCTCCCTGGCAAGCGAGGAGGGGGTTCGGATCTTCCGCCGGCTCGCGGCGGCATCGGACGTGGTGGTGGAGACGGAAGGGCCTGCCCGGATGGATCCCCTGGGACTCGGGTACGAGGCCCTCGCCCGGGAGCACCCGGCGATCATCTATCTGTCCCTGTCGACGTACGGGAATTTCGGTCCCGACGCCGGCCGGCGGGTGAAGGACTCCGACATCCTCTCCCAGGCCCTCTCGGGGGTCCCGTACGTGACGGGCGACCCGGAGGAGAACGGGCCCGGCGGGGAATACCAGGTGCCCACCAAGACCGGAAACTGGCACGGCTGGTTCGCCCAGGGGCTGTGGGGGGCCTTCGGCATACTCGCGGCGCTGATGCACCGGGACGCCACGGGGAAGGGACAACTGGTCGACGTCGCCGGCGCCGAGGCGATGATGAAGTTCGTCGATTACAACATCACCTGGATGCACACCGCCGGCCGGGAGCGCCGGCGGACCGGCAGGTTCGACCCCGCCGTCTTTCCCTACACCTACATCCGGTGCAGGGACGGCCATACCTTCATCGCCGCATACAACGACGAGGCGTTCGAGTCGCTCATGCACATCATCGGGCGGCCGGAATTGGCGGAAGATTCGAGGTTCCGGTCGGGGGCGAACCGGACGAGAATCGAGAACGAGAAGGTCCTTCATGCGATCCTGGAAGAGTGGTCGGGAGCCCGGACGGCCGACGAGATCCTCCGGGAGATCGAGGAGTACACGTCGAAAAAAAGCGGGCACGCCGCGGCCGTGGTGACGGGCCGGGTCAACCGGCCGCTCGAAACGCTCTCCGAGAGCAACTGGTGGGATCGCGGCTGTTTTTCCCGGGTCGCCGACCCGGTCTACGGAAACCTCCTTCTCGTTCCTCCTCCGTGGAAGATGAGCGGGACCCCCCCCCGGATCCGGTCCGTCTGCCGACCCCCCGGAGCCGACAACGAGGAGGTCTATTCCACGCTGCTCGGCATGACCGGCAAGGACCTGGCCTCCTTCCGCGTCCGCGGGATCCTGTAGGAGCCGGGTCCGGCCTTAAAAAAAACCCCCCGGGGCAAAGGCGGGAGCCCCAGGGGGTCGAACGTCGCCCGCTGGGTCCGAGGCGGGGGCAGCGGGCGAACAAGCCTCTCCGGGGAGAAGAGGCAACCATTGCGCCGTCGACATCTGATGGACCTATCGGCAGGCCCGGCACCGGACTTTAATGGAACCCCAGCCGGGGGGTCCGTCCGGAATCCCGAACGAATGGGGGTCCCTTGGAACTGACCGGAGTTCTTCGCGACCTGGCCGTGGTGCTTGCCATCGCCACCGTCGTCGCCCTCGTCTTCGGCAGGCTTCGCCTGTCCGTGACGGCGGCCTTCCTGGTGGCCGGGGCGATCCTGGGTCCGACGGGGGCCGCGTTCGTCTCCGAGACGGTGGTGGTCGAGTCCCTCGCGGAGATCGGCGTGGTGCTCCTCCTGTTCACCGTGGGGCTCGAAATCTCCCTGGCCGACCTGGGGAGGATGCGTCGGGAAGTGCTGTGGGCGGGGGGGGCGCAGGTGTCCGCGACGATCCTCTGCACCCTGATCATCCTCGTCCTCTGGGGGCTTCCCGTTCCGGAAGGTCTTTTCATCGGCTTCGTCGTCTCCCTCTCGAGCACCGCCATCGTCCTCAAGGTGCTCGCCGACCGGATGGAGATCGACACGTCCCACGGGAGGATCGCGATCGGAATCCTGATCTTCCAGGATCTGGCGGTCATCGCGATGATGCTCCTCATCCCCTCCCTTCGGCAATGGGAGACGGCGAAGCCGACCGAGGTGCTCCTCACGCTGGCGAAGGCGGGGGCGGGCGTCGTGGCGCTCCTCGTGATGGCCCGATTCCTCATCCCGCGGCTCCTCCGGGAGGTCATCCGGCTGAACAGCCGGGACATCCTGGCGCTCACGGTCCTGATGATCGTGATGGGGACGGCCTTCCTCGCCCACCGGTGGGGTCTCTCCCTGGCGCTCGGGGCGTTTCTGGCGGGGCTGGTCATCTCCGAATCGGACTACGTCCACGAGATCGCGGCGCAGGTCATGCCGTTCCGGGACGTCTTCACCGGGGTCTTCTTCATCTCCGTGGGGATGCTTCTCGACCTTCCGTTTCTTGCCCGCAATGTTTTCCTGATCCTGCCGATCGTCGTGCTGGTTGCCCTCCTCAAGACGATCTCCGCCGGAGCGGCGATCCGGGCGCTCGTCCACCCCTGGCGCGTGGCGGTGCTCGTCTCCGTCAGCCTCCTGCAGATCGGGGAGTTCTCCTTCCTTCTCATGTCCGAGGGATACCGCATCGGGCTCATCGGGCCGATCCAGTACCAGTTTCTTCTCGCGATCGCCATCTTGACGATGGTGGCGACGCCGTTCGTGATGGATGCCGGGCCGTGGATCGCGAGGCGGTGGGAGCGATGGGTGACGGGAGCCTCCCCGTTTCCGGAAACGCAAGAGGAGCGGGGTCTCCGGAGGACCGCGAGGGAGAACCACGTGATCATCGCCGGCTACGGGATGAACGGGAGGAACCTCGCGCGGGTGCTTCGGGCCACGCGCGTCCCGTACGTCGTCGTGGACCTGAACGACGCCCAGGTCCGCGCAGGGCGTGCGGAGGGGGAGCCGATGTTCTACGGGGACGTCGACCGGCCGGAGATTCTCGACCGGCTGGGGGTCGGGCGCGCACGGATGATGGTGCTCGCCATCTCCGATCCGATGGCCACGAGGAGGGCGGTCGCGATCGCGAGGAGGAGCCATCCGAACCTGTTCATCCTCGTGCGGACGCGGTACGTGACCGACGTGGACGACCTGATCGCGCTCGGGGCAAACGCGGTGATCCCGGAGGAGTTCGAAACGTCCGTGGAAATCTTCTCCCGGGTTCTCGCCGAGTACCACGTGCCCGACCACGTGATCCGGCAGCAGGAGGAGATCATCCGGAGCGGAACGTACCGGATCCTCCGCGACCGGGGTCCCGTGCGCAGCGACGAGGCCCTGGCCGGATTCGAGGAGTTCCTCCGACGGAAGGTGATCGAGATCTTCTATGTGGCGCCCAAGTCCATCTGGGAGCGGCGGTCCGTGGGGGAGCTTCCGGTGGGAGGGGACACCGGCATCGTCCTGCTGGCGATCCTTCGGGGGGACCGGGCGATCATCCAGCCGGGAAGGGGGGAGATCCTCGCGGCGGGGGACAAGCTCCTGCTCTTCGGCGGGCACGCTCCCCTGGCCGATGCGATGTCGGCTCTCTCCCGCCCCGTAGGGGAGGGATAGGGCCAAAAAGGCGAATCCGCGCTTTTCCCGCCGGGGGAAAGGAGGAATGGAATTTTCCGGCGGCGTGATACTATGGACGAGTCGTCCCGAACCTTCCACCGTTCCTTCATCCTCGACGGGAGGGGCTTCCGATGCGTTCTGCCGTCCAGGCCGACCTTGCGAAGTACGAACGGGCCCTCAACCGGTACTTTCAGATTCCCGCCTCCGAGCGGAAGACCCGGGACCGGGAGAAGATCCTCAAGACCCTGGGGGTGGGAAACCCCCACGAGTTCATCACCATGCACATCCCCCTGTGGGAGGTGAAGATCGACGAACTCATCGACCCCGCCTGCACGGACATGCTCCCGATCAGCATCTCGCACTCCTATGTGAACTGGGTCCGGGGGGCGATCCGGCTGATGCCGGCCAGCGCCCGGGTGAAGATCTTCTCCTCCAAGCTCAAGGCCACGGGGCTCAAGAAGGCGATCCTTCTGCTTCTCTCCCGGATCTCCGGGGAGGCCCCGCGCGACATCGAGGTGACCGACGTCCAGCTCGTGGAGAAGGTGCACAAGGATACGCTCTTCACGGTGCGCGACCCCGGGGGGAAGGAATATTCCATCTACCTCTCGCGGTTCGGTTGCCTGGGGGAATACATGCACGGCGGCTTGCCGGGGCTGGTCGGCCTTCCGGTTCTCCCCGTCGTCTATCATCTGACCCCCCAGGGGGAGGAGATCCTCCTGAAGCCGAAGGAGGAGGGGGTGAACATCTACCTGGACGAGGGGATCTCCGCCTCCCGGGTCCTGAAGGAGTGGTCCTGGTGGGTCGAGGGGGCGGCGCGACAGGACGCCCTGGGGGACTGCATCGGGACGGCCTTGCGGTACGGCCACTACGTGGCGACTCCCGGCAAGAAAGTGATCATGATCGACAACATCGAACTGTTTCATCTCGACGACACCGACGTCCGGATCTTCGAGCCGATCCACGAATTCCTTCCCCGGAAGGTGCACCCCGACGACCGGAGCAAGCGGGAAGCGCTCCAGGCGAGGATGGAGGCCGAATACGACAAGGCGTACCGGGACCAGATGCGGGTCATCGTCCGGGAATGGGGGGAGATCGAGCGATATTTCATCCAGATGCGCCGGCACGTCCGGACCTACACGGGCGAGGTCTTCGAAAAGGTTCTGGCGAACATAAAGGCCCGGGTGTTCGGGAAACGATGAGCAGGGGGAACCGTTCCCCCGGTGGTTCCGGCAGAGAGGGCTTTTGCCTCCTCGCCGCGGCCTTCCTTCTCCTTGCCTCCTGTTCCTCCTTCTTCCAGACGAGCGTTCCCCAGCGGGAAGGCACTCTCACCGTCCCCGGCCTGTCCGCCCCCGTCGAGATCGTGCGCGACGCGTACGGGATCCCCCACATCACGGCGGCGAACGACCACGACCTCTATTTCGCGCAAGGATTCGTCCACGCCCAGGACCGCCTTTTCCAGATGGACACGGAGAGGCGGCTGACCCGGGGAGAGCTTGCGGAGATCTACGGCGAACCGGCGCTGCCCGCCGACCGGCTCTTCCGCCATCTCGGGTTCGCCGTCCGGGCTCCCGGCATCGTCGCCTCCCTGCCGGAGAGATCGAGGGAGATCATGCAGGCCTATTGCGAGGGCGTGAACGCGGCGATGGATTCGCTGCGCGCCTGGCCCGTGGAGTTTCGCCTCCTCGGAACGGCGCCGCGAAAATTCACGCCCGAAGACGTCGTCGCCATCGGGCTGCTGAAATCGTTCGGCCTCGCCCAGTGGGGGGAGGAGGCGGTACTTTCCCGGGCCTGGCGCACACTTCCTCGGGCAAAGGCCGAGGAACTGATGCCCCGGGTCCCACCCGGCTCCCCCGTCGTCGCTCCGCGGTTCTCCGTCTCCTCCTCTTCCGGGTTTTCCCCGTCGGTTCTTACCGAGGGCCTTGCCTCCCTGCGTCGGACGGTGGGGGACCTTCCCCGGGGGGGAGGCTCGAATGCCTGGGCGGTTTCGGGAAGGAAAAGCGCGACGGGATCCCCGATCCTGGCGAACGATCCCCACATCCTGCTTCCCTGCCCCTCCCTCTGGTACGAGATCCACCTGGTCGCCCCCGGCGTGGACGTCTACGGGGTCTCCTTTCCCGGCGCCCCCTGCGTGGTCATCGGTCACACCCCCGACATCGCCTGGGGGTTCACCAACGCGATGCTGGACGACGCGGACTTCTTCGTCGAGCGGGTGAACGGGGATCGGGTGATGTTCCGCAAAAAATGGATCCCGATGACGAAGCGCATCGAGAAGATCCGTGTACGAGGGAAGAGGGAGGAGACGCTCTCCGTGTGGGAAACGCCCCACGGACCCATCCTCTCCCCGGTCCTCTCCGGCGCGTTCGGCGCCCTGTCGCTTCGCTGGGTGGGCTTCGACGGGGGCGACGCCCTGGGAGCGCTCCATGACTTGAACCGCGCCCGCAACCGGGAGGAGTTCACAGCCGCCGTCGCGAAATTTCCCCACCCCGCCCAGAACATCGTGTACGCGGACCGGGGGGGAAACATCGGGGTGGTTACCGCCGGGCGGATCCCGGTGCGCAGGGGGGGAAGCGGCCTTCTCCCCGTCCCCGGCGACACGGGCGAATGGGAGTGGACCGGAACGGTCCCGTTCTCCGAAAACCCGAAGGTGTGGAACCCGCCGGACGGCTTCGTCGCCGCCGCCAACTTCCCCCCCGCGGGGACTGCCTACCCGCACTACCTTTCCCGGCTCTACGAGCCGCCCGACCGGGGCCGGCGGATCCTCCGGATGCTTGAGGAGGAGGAGAAGTTCTCCGTCGAGAAGTTCGAGCGGATGCAGCGGGACGTCTTCCGGGCGGATGCCGCCGGAGCCGTCTCCCTCGCCGTCCGGGTGGCCAGGCAGCGGGAAAGGGAGTCGCAGGATTTCGGGGACGCGGCGAAGATCCTTTCCCGCTGGGACCTGCACGCCTCCGCGGAGAGTTCCGGGGCGACGCTGTACGAGGTTTTCTACGAGAAGATGATCGAGAACGCGTTCCTCGACGATTTGGGTGAGGACCTGTTCGAGGAGGCGACCCGGACCTCCCGACTCCTGTGGAACGCGATGGACCGGATGATCGAGCGGGGAGACTCCCTCTTCCTCGAGAACAAGGAAACCGGGGTGAGGGAGTCGATCGACGACCTGGCGGCCCGTTCCCTCCTGGACGCGATGGCCTTCCTGAAACACCGGCTCGGGAAGGTGTCCTCGACCTGGAGGTGGGACCGGCTCCACCAGGTGACCTTCGAGCACCCCTTCGGGAAGAGACGGTACCTTCGGCGGTGGTTCAACATCGGCCCCCATCCCGTCCCCGGCGACGGGCGCACCGTTTTCAAGCAAGAGTTCCGACATGGCACCGATTTCTCGGTGCTGGTGGGCCCTTCCTTCCGCCAGATCGTCCCGCTGGGATTCCGGTCGATGACCCGGGCCGTCATCGCGACGGGCCAGTCGGGGCACTTCTTCGAACGGCACTACCGCGACCAGTCCTCCCTGTGGCTCTCGGGAGAGTCTCGCCCCGCCTGGACCGATCCCCGGGACATCCGGGAGAACACCGAGTCCGTCCTTCGGCTGACCCCAAAGGCAAGGGGACGTTCTTAAGACGTTTCATCCAAAGGCATCCGAAAAAGTTTTAAGAAGGTCCCTGTTTTTTCCGGGCGGCCCGGGAGAGGAAAAGCCGCTCGACCAGGTAGAAAAGCGCGGGGAGGGCCGCGGTGATGCAGGCTACCTTCAGGCCCAGCCGCACGGGGTTCGAGGTGACGCCGGCTGCGTCGCAGAGGATGTCCGCGACGTGCGCCCCCCCGACCAATGCGCCGGCGACCACGCCGGCCAGCGCAACGGCCAGGAGAAGCCGGGAGCCGGGCCTCCTGGTCCTTTCCGGGGGGGAGGGGAGGCGGCCGGATGGTTCCCCTGGGCGGGACGGCAAATCGCTCTCCGGCGGGCTCAACGGCACGAAGGGGATCGAAAAAGGGAAGGCCGGCGGGGTTCGATCCGCCGGCCGTCGGTTCCGGTCTTCCGGGCGATCACTTGAGCGTCTTGATGAACTGGTCGATCGTCATCGCGGGCAGGGTCATGATCTGGATGGTCCCCCGCGATCCCAGCGTCACCGAGATCTTGGCCATCGTGTCGTTGCTCGGCGCCTCGATGATGTTGACGAAATCGTAGGGGCCCAGGACCGCGTACTGGCCGAGCACCTTCGCTCCCATCCCCTCGATCTCCTTGTTCACCTCCTTGATGCGCTCCGGTTTGGACTTCACGGTTTTCCTTCCCTCGTCGGTGAGCGAACTGAGCAGGATGTAGAGGGCCATGGTCTCTCCTTTCTCTTGGGAGGCGTTGAACGGAGGATTGACGGGTACCGCGGACGACGGTTGAGAAAATTATACTATCGACGGCCGCCTGCAAGGCAAGGGGAAGTCGAACGGGAAAGGCCCGCGTCGGAAGATCACGATCCGGCCCGGGCGCGCATCTCCATCGGAAGCAGACTTCCGTAAAGGAATTCGTGCACCGGCGTGGGGACACCGGTTGACCTTCCCATTCGCACAACCGCCCCGTTCCAGGCGTCCAGCTCCGATGGTCGCCCTGCCAGGATGTCCCGCTGCATCGATGTCGTCCCGCCGGGTTCCAGGGCGTCAACGAAGGCGACCGCCTCGGATACCGCCTCCTCGGCGAGGGGGATCTTCCTTGCCCTCCCGACCTGGAGGATTTCGCGCATACCCTCCTCCAGCATCCGCCGCGTTTCCGGAAGGGCGCGAAACGTCCCGATCGGAGAGCGGGTCACGGCTCCCACTCCCCCGAGCGGAGCGATGAGCAGGAACTTCTTCCAGAGGGCGACATGGATGTCCCGGGGGATCTCCGCGGTTACTCCCGCCTTCTGGAAGGTTTCGCAAAGCCGCCCCACGCGTTCGGTCAAACGGTTGTCGGGTTCGCCGAAGGCGAGGGAAGCCGCCCCGCCGACCTGGCGGATCCGGCCGGGCCCATCAAGGAAACTGAAGATCCTGGCCACCCCAACGAGCACGTATTCGGATCCGATCACCGCGGCGATCTGGGAAGACGCCTCCACGCCGTTCTGCAGGGGCAGGACGACCGTTCCCGGCCCGATCATCTTGCGCATCGCCCGGGCGGCCTCGGGGACCTGCCATGCCTTCACGGCGAAGAGGACGAGGTCCACCGGTCCCGTTTCCGCGGGATCTTCCGTCGCCTGCGCCGGCCGAACCACGAAGTCGCCCCGGACGCTTTCCACGCGCAGGCCTTGCTCCCGGATCGCCGAAAGGTGTTCGCCGCGGGCGATGAAGGTGACGTCGTGCCCGGCGATCGCCAGACGGCCTCCATAGTATCCTCCGACCCCGCCCGTGCCGAACACCGCGATGCGCATGATCTCCCCCGGAGGTTGCTGCGTCGAAATGCCGTGCGCGTGCAGTCCTTCCTAATCATCGTACCCGGTTTCGATCCAAAAGAACGGGGAGAACGGTCCAACAGATGGCCATCGGAAAGAAGCGGATGAGGGGTCCCTAGGCAATTCCCGGGAAATACTGTACAGTACATTACCGCACTGGTTCCCCGTCGAATCGGCGGCGGGTCTCGGGAAATGGGGATGTCGTCGTCTCTCGGGCGGTCGGGGAGAGTCGCACCATTCACAGAGGGAGGAAAATCCGTGGGCGGGAAAAAGGGTCTCGAGACGTTGCCGGGCTCCCCCGGGGAGAAGCGTCGCAGGGCGATCATCGATGCGGCGTATCAACTGTTCACCGAAAAGGGGTACGCATCGGTTTCCGTCGACGACATCATCCGGGTTTCGAAGGGCTCCAAGTCCTCGCTCTACAAATTCTTCGGGAACAAGGAAGGGATCCTGAAGGCCGTCGTCGAATCTCTCGCCGAGGAATTTTTACGCGAAATCCCCCTCGAGTTCCCCTCCGCCAAGACTGCCCGGGAGGCCCTCACCCGGATCGGGATGGTGTTCGCCGACCTGGCGCTATCCGACAACGCGATCAACCAGCACCGCCAAGCCGTGTCCCATGTCAAGGCGTTTCCCGACCTCGCGAAGCTGTGGTACGAGTCGGGCCCGAAAAGGACCATGGACGGATTCGCGGACTATCTGGAGAGGGAAACCGCGGCAGGACGGTTGCGGGTCGCCGACCCCGCCCGGGCCGCGTGGTTTTTCCTCGGCATGATCATCTTCCACGACAACATGAGGCGGTTGGTCTGCCTCCCCCCGTCGAAACGTTCCGAGCTGAAAAAGATGGTTTCCGAGGCGGTCGAGGTTTTTCTCGCCGCGTATGGAGTCTGATCCCGCCTTCGCCTCTCCGGAACATCCGCAGCGGCAAAATTCCCAGGGAAGGGTTGCGTGCCCGGATCCGGCCGGCCGGGGGGGGCGAAAATTTTCCTTGACAAGGTGT
>DASUAN010000266.1:0-4374 GCA_035763765.1 Candidatus Deferrimicrobiaceae bacterium | reverse complement strand
CCGCGATGCCCGTCGTCTCCCTGGCCGTCCGCTCGGAGACCCTGTCGCCGAGGGATCTGACCACCCTGGTCGACAAGAAGATCCGCCGCCGATTCGAGACGATCGCCGGGGTGGGGAAGGTCGACCTCGTCGGCGAATCGAAGCGGGAGGTGAACGTGGACATCGATCCCATCCGGCTTACGGCCCTCGGGATGGGAGTGGACGAGGTGATCGGTGGCTTGCAATCGGAGAACGTGAACACGCCTCTGGGCCGGCTCAACCGGAACGGGTCCGAATTCCCCTTGCGCGTCTCGGGGAAGCCGGAGGCCGTCGAGCAGTTCGCTTCGATGGTGATCGCCCAGCGAAACGGGCGGCCCGTGGCCCTGGGCGAGGTGGCGAAGGTCCGGGACGGGATCGAGGAGCAGCGCTCGCTCGCCCTCGTGAACGGCGTGCCCGCCGTGGCGCTCGACATCCAGAAGCAGTCGGGCGCCAACACCGTGGCCGTGGTGGAGGCCGTGAAACAGGAGATCGGCAGGCTCCAGGGCGAACTTCCCCCGGGAACCCGCATCGAGATGGTCCGCGACGCCTCGATCATGATCCGGGACTCCGTACGCGACGTCCAGGAGACCCTCGTGCTGGGGGGCATCCTCACCGTCCTGATCGTCTTCTGCTTCCTCAACTCCTGGCGGTCCACCGTCATCACGGGGCTGACGCTCCCCATCTCGGTGATCTCCTCCTTCATCGTCATGAACTTCCTGGGGATGACGCTCAACGTCATGACCCTGATGGCCCTCTCCCTGGCCATCGGCCTGCTGATCGACGATGCGATCGTCGTGCGGGAGAACATCGTGCGGCACCTGGAGCGCGGGAAGGACCACTTCGCGGCCGCCCGGGAAGGGACGAGCGAGATCGGGTTGGCCGTCATGGCCACCACCTTCTCCATCGTCGCCGTCTTCGTGCCCGTGGCGTTCATGAAGGGGATCGTCGGGCGCTTCTTCTTCCAGTTCGGGATCACGGTCACCTTTGCGGTTCTCGTCTCCCTGTTCGTCTCTTTCACGCTCGACCCGATGCTTTCCTCCCGGTGGCACGATCCCGACATCGACCGGACGGGGAGGCGGCACCTGGTCGCTCGGGTCCTCGACCGTTTCAACGACTGGTTCGACCGGACGGCGGACCGGTACCGGTCGGTCATCGCCTGGGCGCTGGATCACCGCAAGACCGTGATCGGCATCGCCCTCGTCGCCTTCGCCGCGGGAATGGGGGTCTTCGTCTCCCTCAAGAGCGAATTTTTCAGCCCCTACGACCAGGCGGAGTTCCAGGTCCGGTTCCTGTCCGCCCCGGACGCCTCGATCGATGAAACGCGAGGCCGTCTCGATCTCATTCTCAGGGAGATCTCGGTTCTGCCCGAGGTGAAGCACACCTACTCCACGATCGGGGCAGGGGACGCCGGGACGGTGCGGGACGGAATGGTCTACGTGAAGCTCACGGAGAAGAAGAAACGGAAGCGCAGCCAGGAGGAGATCCTGGGGACTCTCCGCGACCGCATCGGGCAAATCCCGGGAATCGTCCCGTCGTTCACCGAAGTGGGGCGGATGACGGGAGAGAAACCCCTCACCATCAACCTCCGGGGGGAGAACATCGACCTGCTGAAACGGTACGCCGGGGACCTGAAGCGGGAGCTCTACCGGATCCCGGGCATCGTGGACCTCGAGGCGACCCTGGAGCACGACATCCCGGAATTCCGGCTCGCGGTGCACCGGGAAAAGGCGCTGAGTACCGGGGTCACCACCGGGGAGATCGTGAGAACGGTGGGAGCGCTGGTCGGCGGACAGGCGGTGACCACGTACGAGGACGAGGACGGAGACGCCGTGGACGTTCGGGTGAGGCTTCCGCTGCCGATGCGCCAGGACCCGTCCCAGGTCGAACGGTTGCGTCTCGCCGTCCATAAGGCAGACTCGCCGCCGGCGATTGTGCCCCTGGCAGAGGTGGCCGGATACAGCATGAGCACCACGCCCTCGCAGATCGACCGGCAGGACCTCACCCGGCAGGTGGTGGTCTCCGCGAACCTGGACGGGCTGCCGCTGGGCGAAGCGATGAAGGAAGTCCGGAAGGCCGTCTCCCGGATGGACATGGCCCCCGGGTACCGGGTCGTTTTCTCCGGCGAGGGGGAAGAGATGGTGGAGTCGTTCGGCTACATGGCGGAGGCTTTGCTCCTGGCGGTCATCTTCGTGTACCTGATCCTGGCGGCGCAGTTCGAATCGTTCATCGATCCCTTCTCCATCATGCTTTCCCTCCCCCTGTCCGTCGTCGGGATGGCGGGGATGCTCCTTTTGACGGGGGACACGATCAACATCATGTCGCTGATCGGCCTCATCATGCTCATGGGGCTGGTCACCAAGAACGCGATCCTGCTCGTGGACTACTCGAAGGTGCTCCAGTCGCGCGGGATGGACCGGCGGGAGGCCACCATCACGGCGGGGCGAACGAGGCTTCGTCCCATCATGATGACGACCCTCGCGATGATCTTCGGCATGCTCCCGCTGGCGCTGGCCCTGGGTCCCGGAGGAGAGATGCGGGCGCCGATGGCCCGCGCGGTCATCGGGGGACTGATCACGTCGACCGTCCTCACGCTGCTCGTGGTTCCCGTGGTCTACACGGTGCTCGACGACGCCGGCGCGTGGATCCGCCGGGCGTGGGAGGGGAAACCGGAGGTGCACGGATGAAGCCGAATACGACGAACGTCCGGAAAAGAGGCGTCACGAGGCTTGCGCCCGTCTTTCTTCTCGCCGCGATCCTGGCGGCGCCTCCCGCCCCGGCCGCGGAGAGAAACAAGGCGGAGATCCTGACCCTTCCCGACGCCCTCCGGATCGCCTACGAGAAGAACAAGGACATCGAGAAGGCGAGCGAATACCGGAACCTGGTGATGGGAAGATATGTGGAGGAGCGTGCCGCCGCCCTCCCGCAGATCACGGTTTCCGCCTTCGCCTCCCGGAACCGCGACGAGAGCCAGCGGGCCTTCGGGGAAGACTTCCTTCCCGTCGAACAGGACAGCCGCGGGGTGGAAGCCGGGCTCTCGCAGGCGCTTTTCACCTGGGGCCAGTTGGGAGCCGCCATTCGCGCGGCGAAGATCGGACTTGCCACCGCCGACGACCAGCTCCGTCTGTTCCGGCAGGCGGCCGCGCGGGACGTGACGGCCGCGTTCTACGACATTCTCCTGGCGAGGGAACTGAACGGGATCGCAACGGAGAACCTGGAACAGAAGCTCCGGCACCTGGAGGAGTCGCGCAGGAAGCTCTCGGCCGGCACGGCCACCGACTACGACGTGCTGGCGGCCGAGGTGACCTGGGAAAACGCACGTCCCGAGGTGATCCGCACGGAGAACCTGATCCGGATCTCCCGCAACCGGCTCCGATTCCTCCTGGGGAGGGACGGGAGGGAGGTCGACGTGGACGGAACCCTCGTGGCCCCCATCGAGCCCTCCCCCTCGTACGGGGAAGCGCTGGAGACCGCCCGGAAGAACCGGCCGGACCTCTCCGATCTCCGGCACCGCATCGGGGTCGCCGGCGAACTGATCAGGATCGCAAACGCCGGCGACAAACCGCGCCTGGACCTGAGAGCGGGGTACGGCTGGAGGCAACTGGATATCAATGACACCGACGCCGAAGGAAAGGTGTGGACCGTGGGACTGTTCGTCGCCTATCCTCTCTTTGACGGTCTGCGAACGCGCGGCAAAGTGGCGCAGGCCCGGAGCGAAGCCGCCTCCCTGAGAATCGACGAGGCGAAACTCCTCGACTCGATCGCGCTGGAGGTGCAAGGGGCGGTCGACGCCGTCCGGGAGGCCGGAGAGATCGTCAAGGCCCTCTCCGGCACGGTCGCCCAGGCGGAGCGTCTGCTGGGGCTGGCCGAAAAGGGATTCGAATTCGGGGTCAAGACCCGCCTCGACGTGGACGATGCGCAGCTCAACCTTACCCGGGCGAAGGGGAGCCTCGCCCTCGCCCGGCGCGATTATCTCGTGGCGCAGGCGACCCTCCGGTACGTCATGGGGGTCCTCGGGGAATCTGGATAGGGCCGTGATTTGCGGGCAACTCGGTCGGCCGCTCCGCCATCGGAAAAAAAAAGAGAAGGATTCGATGGAAGTCGACGTCAACATCCGCGTTTCCGGCGGCGCCGGGCAGGGGATTCACACCGTCGGCCACCTGATCATGCGCGTGGTCGTCGGGGCGGGGTACCATTTCCACGTCACCCAGGACTACATGAGCCGCATTCGGGGAGGGAGGAATTCGCAGGCGATCCGGATCGGCTCCGACCCCGTGCGGGCGGGGAGGGAGGAGGCGGATCTCCTGTTCGCCATCAACCCGGATCACCTGGCGCATTTTCTTCCCGCCCTTGCGCAGA
>DASUAN010000265.1:0-2103 GCA_035763765.1 Candidatus Deferrimicrobiaceae bacterium | reverse complement strand
GATGTAGTCGGGGACATTGATCTCCGCCGGACAGGCCTCCTGGCACGGTGCGACCTGCTCCGCGGGCCCCCGTCCCGCATCGAGCCAGGCCAGGTACCAGACCAGCGCCCCGGCGAAAAGGAGGAAAAGGTGGCCGAGGGTCATCCCCCGCCAAAAGGCGAGAACGGGACCGGCGGTCAAAGGGAGCAGAACAGCCCAGAAGATCCCCGTGAGATGCCGCCCGCTGTAGAAATGGCCGGCACCGGGATAGGCCAGGGACAACCTCGCCGCGTTCCGCCGGATCCTCTCCCGGTTGATTTCCCAGAGCAGTCGCTCCCGCTGATCCGCCCGCCCGGAACAGCGAAGGCATCTTTTCTCCTCCCCTTTCCGCTCCACCTCGCAGAGGAGGCAATCCTTGTACCCGAACTTGAGGAGGTTTTCCGGCTGGAGGAAATCCATGCCCCTGCCATGTTCCGGTTGAAATCCCCTGAGGGCCGGTTGGAAGAAATGGCGTCCCCACGGGGATTTGAACCCCGGTCGCCGCCGTGAAAGGGCGGTGTCCTTGGCCTGACTAGACGATGGGGACGCGCGAAATGGTGAGCCCAGCAGGGATCGAACCTGCGGCCCTCTGATTAAAAGTCAGATGCTCTACCAACTGAGCTATGGGCTCCCCCGAAATAAGTTATCGTAAAGACCGCTGTGCGGGAGTGTCAAGCCCGGAATGGGTTCTTCCGCAGGATGGTCTGGTTCCGGTCGGCGCCCACCGAGACCAGCGAGATCTCCACGCCCGTCAGCTCCTCCAGCCGCCGGACATACCTCTGGGCGGCTTTCGGAAGATCGCCGAACTCCCGCGCGTCCGCCAGGTCCTCCTTCCATCCCTCCAACGGCTCGTAGACGGGGACCGCCTTCTCGAACTCGGCGAGCATCAGGGGAACGTCCTCCCGGCGGACGCCGTCGATCTCGTAGGCGACGCACACCTTGACGGGGGAAAGCCCGGAAAGGACGTCGAGCTTGGTGAGCGCGATGCCGCTCAGGGCGTTCAGCCGGTGCGCGTAGCGGACGACCGGAACGTCGAACCAGCCGCACCGCCTCGGGCGTCCCGTCGTCGACCCGTACTCCAACCCGCGGTCCCGGATCGTCTGTCCCTCCTCGTCGAACAGCTCCGTGGGAAACGGGCCGCTTCCCACGCGGGTGATGTACGCCTTGGCGACGCCGATCACCCCGCTGATCTTCGTCGGGGCGACGCCCGACCCGGTGCAGAGGCCGCCGGCCGTGGTGTTTGACGAGGTGACGAACGGATACGTCCCGTGGTCGATGTCGAGGAGCGTCCCCTGGGCCCCTTCGAAGAGGACCTTCGCCCCCCGGTTGATCTCCTCGTTCAGGAAGAGGGAGGTGTCCATCAGGTACGGCCGGATGCGCTCCCCGTAGGAGAGGTACTCGTCCCGGGTGGAACGGAAGTCGACCTCCGGCGCCCCATAGTAGTTCTTGAGGAGGAAGTTCTTCACCTCCAGGTTGGCGCGAAGCTTTTCCGCGAAGGTGTCGGGCTGGATCAGGTCGCACGCCCGGATGCCCGTGCGGGCGATCTTGTCCTCGTAGCAGGGGCCGATCCCCCGGGCCGTCGTTCCGATCTTCCGGCTTCCCAGCTTCTCCTCCCGCGCCCGATCGAGAACGATGTGGTACGGGAGAATGATGTGGGCCAGGTGCCCCACCTTGAGCTGGGAATCGTCCTTCAGGTAGTCGCGGGACTTGAGCCGGTCGATCTCCGAGAGGAGCACCTTCGGGTCCACGACCACGCCGTTCGAGATCACGCACTTCTTGCCCGGGTGCAGGATCCCGGACGGGATGAGGTGGAAGATGAACTTCTCCCCCCGGACCACGAGGGTGTGGCCGGCGTTGTTCCCTCCGGTGGAACGCGCGACAGTGTCGGCGAACTCGGAGTAGATGTCGACAACCTTTCCCTTGCCCTCGTCGCCCCACTGGGCGCCGAGAACGATGATGTTCTTCAATCGCTCGCCTCGCTTCCTAGAAGGTCAGATATTGCGCTGCGGTGATGTTCGGGAGCTTGCTCAGCTGCTCGAGGACCCTTTCCGGAATCGCGTGGTCCACGTTGATGAGCGACACGGC
>DASUAN010000264.1:0-10287 GCA_035763765.1 Candidatus Deferrimicrobiaceae bacterium | reverse complement strand
CTCACGAGGAAGCTTTCGCCGGAGACGATCGCGCACGTCGTCGAGGACCGGGAGACCGGAGCGATTTCGGCCACGGCCTCCAAGACGCTGGTTACGATCGCGATCGAGACCGGAAAGCCCGTCCGGCAGCTTCGGGACGAGCGCGGCCTGACCCAGGTCTCCGACGCGGGGGCGCTCGAGGCGATCGTGGAGAAGGTGATCGCGTCCCACCCGAAGGAGGTGGAAAGCTACCGGAGCGGCAAGGAGGGGCTTCTCTCCTTCTTCGTGGGGCAGGTCATGCGGGAGACGAAGGGCAAAGCGAACCCCCGAGTGGTGCAAGAGGTGCTGAAGGCCAAGCTCGGATAGGAGAAGAAGATGCGGAAAGCAGCGGTCGCCGCGGGCGTCGTCGCCCTCGTTCTGATCCTCGCCGTCCTCCTCGTTCCCCGGCTGATCTCCCTCGATTCGGTGAAGCCCAGGATCGTTTCGGCCCTCGAGGAGAAGACGGGCCGCAGGATCTCCCTGTCGGGCCTCTCCCTCTCTCTCTTCCCCGGCATCGGCGTGAAGATCACCGGATTGGAAGTGTCCGGGGACCCGGGCCATCCCGGCGAACCGCTCCTGACGGTTCCGGAAGGCCTGGTGAGGGTGGCGATCGTCCCCCTCCTCTCGGGGAGGGCGGAGTTCACCCGGGTCGTCCTCCGCCGGCCGTCCATCCATTTCCGGACCTACCGGGACGGCACTCACTCCGCCACCGAGATCGCAAGAAGGCTCGGGAAGCGGGAGGGACCCGGAACGGCGGCCCCACCCCCCCCGGCGGAAGGGGAGAAGATCCGGGTCGGCCTGACGTCGGTGGAGATCGAGGACGGTACGCTTTCCCTCCGGATCGAGGAGAAGAGCGGGCGCGTGACCCCTTGGGAGATCTCCCCCATCTCCTTCCGCCTGACGGGGATCGGGAGGGAACGGAACGAGTTTGCGGTCCGGACCCGTCTCGAGGGAACGGTCCGAGGGGAGATCGCCTTCGCGGGGAAGTCGGTTCGCCTGCCGGGAAAGGGAGCGGAATCCGCGGTCTTCGATTTCGCCGGCGAGGGGACGATCTTCGGCCAGAAGGTGACCGCGGGAGGGAAGGTCTCGTCCCCGCAAGGGGCGACCGAGGTGGACCTTGCCTTCGGGTTCCCCAAGATCGAGATGGGGAAGTTGGCCGGGATCTGGAAGGATCCTCCGCCGGCCCTCGCCGCCGCGCGTCTCGAGGGGGTCGGTTCGCTCACGGGAACCGTTTCCGGGGCTCTGCGGTCGCCGGGGTTCCAGGCGAGGGCCGATCTGACCCGGGCCGGCTGGACGATGGGCGATCCCCCCGGATTGCGCAAGCCGGTCGATTTCCCGTTCACGCTCGATCTTGCGGGCCGCTACTCCCAGGACACGGTGCGCGTCTCCAGCGCCGAGCTGCGCGCCCCCCCGCTGCATCTGGCCGCCCGCGCGGCCCTCGACCTGGCAACCGGCGCACGGGAGTGGGAGGCCTCGTCCCAAATCGCATCGCTTGCGGAGCTTGGCAAGATCCCCGGCGCGGGGCTCTCCGGGTGGGACCCCGTCGGGCGGCTTGCGATAACGGCGAAGGGGAGACGAGCCGGGACCGGGGGGAGGGAGTCGTACCAGGTCGCGGTCGATCTCGCGGAGGTCGGCTTCCGGTTGCCGGAAAGACGGGTCGAATTCCGATCGCTTTCCGGCCACGCGGAGGCAACCCCCGACGCGGTGAGGGCCGCTCCCCTTTCAGGGCTTCTTAACGGCCATCGCTTCGTTTTGCAGGGGGATGCCGCCCTGGGGCCGAAAGCGACGGGGCAGGTCGATTTCCGGATCGCCTATCTGGATGTGGACGCCCTTTTTCCGCCGAAGGAGAAGGGCAAGGAGGAGAAGGAGACCCCCTCGAAAAAGGAGAAGGCGGAGTCCGGAAGGCGCGAGGTGTCCGTCCGCGCCGAACTGCGGATCGATGCAGGGAAGGCGCAGGGGGTGGAATTCCAGAACCTGAAGGGAAAGGTACGCTACGAGGGGGGGAACCTCTACCTTGATTCCGTGAGCGCGCGGATGTACGGGGGAGACGTGCGCCTGTCCGGTCGCGTCGGACTGGGGGCCCCCTCCCCGGACTTCCGGGTGAAGGTCGCGGCGACGGACCTGGCCGCCGAGGAGATTCTCTCCCGCAAGACGACGCTCAAGGACTTCCTTTCCGGGCCGGTCTCCCTTTCCGCGGAGATCGGGGGCGGCATGAAGAGCTTCGACGATTTCGCCCGCACGGGGTCGGGTTCGGGATCCGTGAAGATCACCGGTGGTAGAATCAAGGGAGTGGACCTGCTCGCGGCAGCGGCGGGGCTGGCGGGCCTCGAAGCGATCGTTCCTGCGGCGCCGGCGGGTCCTGCCGCCACAAGAGGGGAGACGGAATTTTCCGACCTCTCGGCCGACTTCCGCGTGGAACAGGGCAAGATCCGCACGGAGGCGCTCACGATCCTCGCCGCGAAGATGGGGCTTACGGGGAGCGCCGTCGTCGGGTTCGACCGGACGATCGACTTCCGGGGAACGATGCTCCTGTCCCGGGAGATGTCGGAGCGCGTTCGGGGCAAGGCGGGGAAGTTTCTCGTCGGGAAGGACGGGCGCGTGGAGATTCCGTTGACGATCGCCGGGCCGCTTGCGTCCCCCGCGGTGGCGATCGATCCCGCGGCCCTTGCGAAGGGAGTGGCGGGAAAGGTCCTCCGGGGGCTGGTCGAACGGATCCCGGGGAGCCGTCCTCCCCCCGCCGAAGCAGACAACGCCGCGCCCGCGGCGAAACCGGAGAAGGCGGAGCCGTTCCAGGAAGTGGAGGGGCTCTTCCGGAAGATCCTTCCGGGAAAGCAGGAGTGAGGGCGATGGCAACGAAGAGCGCGCTGCTGGTGATCGACATGCTCGAGGATTTCGTGCGGCCCGGGGCGCCGCTCGAGGTGCCGCGGACGAGGGACATCCTGCCGGCCCTGCGTCGCCGAGTCTCCCGCGCACGGCGGGAGGGGAGTCTCGTGGTGTACGTATGCGATTCCCACGGGAAACACGATCCGGAATTCGCGCGGATGGGATGGCCGCCCCACGCCGTGGCCGGGACGAAGGGGGCTGCCGTCGTCCGCGAGATCGCGCCCGAGCCCGGCGACGTGGTCGTGGAGAAGAAAACGTATTCCGGCTTCCACCGCACGAGTCTCCATTCCGTTCTCCGCCGGCACGGCGTCCGGTCCGTGTCCCTGGCGGGATGCGTCACCAACATCTGCATCCTGTACACCGCCGCGGACGCGGCGATGCGCGGATACGACGTGTCCGTGGACGAGTCGGTGGTGGCGGGATTGGACGAGCCGTCGCACCGATTCGCGCTCGACCAGATGGAGAAGGTGCTGGGAGTGCGCGTGATCCGTCGCGCCTGACCCGGCAGAAGGAGCGAGGCCGATGAACCCGATCCCCAGCCAGGAAGAGATCCGCCGGGGGGAAACGACGGACGTCTACTTCGTCCGCACCATGGAGGTCCTGCGGAAGCGGGGAAAGGAGAAGGTGCGGGTCAAGGCGGAATGCTTCGTCAAGCGCTTCCCGGACGCCTACGAGCACGCGATTCTTGCCGGGAGGGACGAGATGCTCTCGCTCCTTTCGGGCAGGAAGATCGATGTCTGGGCGATGGAGGAGGGGTCTCTCTTTCTGCTCGAGGAGCCGGTCGTGACGGTCGAGGGCCCCTACGGGGAGTTCTGCGAGATGGAGACGGCCATCCTGGGGGTCCTCTGCCAGGCCTCCGGGATCGCCACGAAAACCTCCCGGATCAAGCGGTTGGCCGGGGATCGGACGGTATTGAGCTTCGGGGCGCGGCGGATGCACCCCGCGCTTTCCACCATCATCGACCGCCACGCATTCGTCGGAGGGGCCGACGGCGTCTCGGTCGTCCGCAGCGCTTCCTTCCTCGGGGAGATCCCCCAGGGGACGATGCCCCACGCGCTCATCCTGGTGCTCGGGGACACCGTGGAGGCGCTCAAGGGGTTCGACGCGGCCGTGGCGGCGGACGTCCCCCGCGTCTGCCTGATCGACACCCTCCAGGACGAGAAGTTCGAGGCGATCCGGGCGGCGGAAGCCCTGGGGGAGAAGCTCGCCGCCGTCCGCCTCGACACGCCCTCCTCGCGTCGGGGGAACTTCCGGAAGATCCTCCGGGAGGTCCGCTGGGAGCTCGACCTGCGGGGGTTCTCCCACGTGCGGATCTTCGTCTCGGGGGGGCTGGGCGAGGAGGACATCCTCTCCCTCCGGGACGTCGTGGACGGGTTCGGCGTGGGGACGTGCATCAGCAACGCGCCCACCATCGACTTTTCCCTGGATATCGTGGAGGTGGAGGGGCGGCCGTTCGCCAAGCGGGGAAAGCTCTCCGGCGGCAAGCAGGTGGTCCGGTGCCGGTCGTGCGGCGAGCGGTCCGTCGTCCCGGAAGGCGCGGCCCCCGGGGCATGCCGCTGCGGCTCGGCGCGAGAGGCTCTTCTCCTGCCGGCGATGAAGGGAGGAAAGACGGTGGCCCCCCTTCTCTCCCCGCGCGAGCTGCGGGGCAGGGTGATGGACCAGGTCGCGCAATTCACTGCGCAGCGAGAGCGCCGATGACGGATGCCTCCGGGAAAGAAGGGCGGTCGATCCGCCCCCTGGAATGGACGGGGGATACCCTGCTACTGCTCAACCAGCGGGTTCTTCCGCTGCGGGAGTCGGTGACGCGGATCACCTCGGCGGCGGGGGTGGCCCACGCCATCCGGACGATGGTGGTGCGGGGGGCCCCCGCGATCGGCGTGGCGGCCGCGTTCGGGCTGGTGCTGGCCGTGCGGAACGCCAGCCGGAAAAGGCTGCCGTGGCGCGAGGAGTTCCGGAAGGCCGCGGAGGAGCTTGCGTCCACCCGCCCCACGGCCGTGAACCTCTTCTGGGCCATCGCGAGGATGCGCAAGGTGGCGGAGCGGCTGCCCGACGAGCCCGAAGGCGCCGTCTACCACCTCGAGAGGGAGGCGATCGCGATCCGCGACGAAGACGTCGCCGCCAACCGGCGGATGGGGGCCTACGGCGCGAAACTTCTTGCGTCCGGCTCGGTGATCACCCACTGCAACGCCGGATCGCTCGCGACGGCGGGGTACGGCACTGCGCTGGGGGTGATCCGGGCGGCGATCGGCGCGGGGAAGAAACTCCACGTGTTCGTGGGCGAGACCCGCCCCTTTCTCCAGGGGGCCCGGCTCACCGCATGGGAACTCGGAAAGGAGGGGATCCCCTGCACCCTCATCACGGACTCCATGGCCGCGACGGTTCTGAAGGAGGGAAGGGTTCAGGCCGCGATCGTCGGCGCGGACCGGATCGCCGGCAACGGGGACGTGGCGAACAAGATCGGCACCTACGGGTTGGCCATCCTGTGCCGGGCCCACAAGGTTCCTTTCTACGTGGCGGCACCCGTGTCCACCATCGATCCCGGCGTCCGCGCCGGGAAGTCGATCCCCATCGAGGAGCGGGATGGCAGGGAGGTGACCCACTTCCTGGGAACGCGAATCGCCCCCGACGGCATTTCCGTATACAATCCCGCCTTCGACGTGACCCCGGCGAAGTACGTGACCGCCTTCGTCACGGAGCGGGGGGTTCTCCGGCCTCCTTTCTCCGGGGCCATCCGGAAGCTCTTTCGGTGACCACGTCCTCCCGCCCGGACTCCCCGAGCGACCGGTTGGGGGAAATCGGCGTCGCGGACACGTCCCGGATACTTCCCCTCATCGAGGAGATCCGGAAACGGATCCCCTGGACGGACTCCGACTGGGAGGTCCTGTTCGAGGGCGCCAGGGCGGCGCCCGACCCGAACCTCTATTTCCTGAACGTGTCCAAGCTGTGCGACTCCCTGCCTGCCGACGACCTGGTTCAGGCGTTCGCGCGTCGGGGAAATATTCGCGTGCTCGGCGCCCTGCTCGGCGGTTCGGAATCGTTGCCCGGGCAGATCGCGAATCGGCCGGAGATCTTCGCGTTCCTTTTCCTGGAAGGGGGACACGGGCGCCCGGGAGGGCCCGCCTCCCTGCTGGCCGAGGCGGAGGAAGCCGCGGACCGCTCCGGGACCGAGGAGGAGATCAAGGCGGCCCTGCGCCGGCAGAAACTGCGCGAAGTGGCCCGGATCGCCGCACGCGATCTCGCGGGCGTGGCCCCGCTTCCCGAGGTGATGCAGGACCTTTCCGCGCTGGCGTCCGCCGCGCTGGCGGGTGCCGTGCGGTTCTCCCGCCGGCATCTTTCCGAACGGTTCGGCGCCCCCGTGATCGAGACGATCGGAGGAGGACGACGCGAATGCGGCTTCGTCGTCCTCGGGATGGGGAAACTCGGCGGGAACGAGCTCAATTTCAGCTCCGACATCGATCTCGTCTACCTGTACGAGACGGAGCGGGGGATGACGGAGGGGGGGGAAGGAAAGGAGCCGGTGACGCTCCACCAGTATTTCGTGAAGCTTTGCGAAATCGTGACCCGGATCCTCTCCGAGGTCACCGAGGACGGGTTCGTCTTCCGCGTCGACCTGCGCCTTCGTCCCGACGGGACAAAAGGGGAACTGGCGAATTCCCTTCGGTCCGCGGAGATCTACTACGAGTCGTGGGGCCAGACGTGGGAGCGGGCGGCGATGATCAAGGCCCGTCCCGTGGCCGGGGACGCCTGGGTCGGGGAGGGGTTCCTCCGGACGATCACGCCCTTCGTGTTCCGGAAGTACCTGGACTTCACCTCCATCGAGGAGATCAAGGAGATGAAGGAACGGGTCGATCTCGCCGCCGCGCGCGCGAGGAAGCACGAGAGGGACCTGAAGCTGGGCGTGGGGGGGATCCGCGAGATCGAATTCTTCGTCCAGGCGCACCAGCTGATCTACGGCGGGAAGAACCCCGACCTGAGACGCCGGGGGACGGTGGAGACGCTGCGGGCGCTCGTCGGGGCAGGGATCGTCTCTCCGGGGGAGGGCGAAACGTTGACGGAGGCGTACGGCTTCCTTCGGTCCCTCGAGCACCGGATCCAGGTCTACCAGGACCGGCAGACCCACGCCCTGCCCCAGCGGGCGGAGGACCTCCTTCGCCTCGCGCGCACCATGGGCCTGCCGGACGGCGCGGCGCTGGTCGCGGGGATGGACCGGCACACGGGGAACGTCCGGGCGATCTACCACAGGCTCTTCCGGGCGGCCCCCGGGGAGGCGGGGCCGGAGATCTCCCCGAAGGTGTTGGCCGTGTTGGACGCCGAATCGGAGGAGGAGATGGCCGATCGGCTTGCCGCGCTGGGGTTCGCCGACCGGGAAGCGGCGCTCCGGAACGTGGCGATGCTCCGGGACGGCCCCCCGTTCGTCCGGATGCCGGCCCGGGCGCGGCGCTACCTGGGGAAGATCGCCCCCCTGATCCTGGACCGGGTGATCCGGTCCCCGGACCCCGATCTGGCCCTCCATCACACGGAGCGGTTCCTCTCGGCGGTCGGGGCGCGGACGATGTTCTATGCCCTTCTGTTCGAGAACCGGAAGGTGATCGACGTGCTCGTCCGGCTGTTCGGCAGCAGCCGGTTCCTCTCGGGCTATCTTCTGCGCCATCCCGAGCTGCTCGACACCTTTCTGCGGAAGGACCTGAGCCCCCTCGTGAAGGCGAAGTCCCAACTGCGGAAGGAGCTGGGGGAGGCGCTCGCGGCCTGCGCCGATTTCGAACAGGAGCTGGACGAGATGCGGCGGTTCAAGAACATGGAGACGCTGCGGGTCGGCATGAACGACCTCGCCGGCAACCTATCTTTGGAGGAGGGGCTGTTCCAACTGTCGGCGCTGGCGGAGGCCCTCCTGTCGTACGGCCTCGTGCTGGCCCGGAGGGAGACGAGAAGGAGATTCGGGGTCCCGATGGTGGAGGGCGAGGGAGGGGAAAGCGCCGAGGCGGAGTTCTGCGTGATGGGGATGGGGAAGCTGGGCGCCGAGGAGCTTTCCTACCACAGCGACCTCGACATCATCTTCCTCTACTCCAGGGCGGGAGAAACCGTGCCAGCGCCCGGGCAGGCCCCGGCGGACTTTCGCAAGGTCTCGAACCACGAATACTTCGCCAAGGTGGCCCAGCGGCTGATCTCCATCCTGACGACGGTGACGCGGGAGGGGTACGTCTATCACCTGGACACGCGGCTGCGTCCCTCGGGGAACGCGGGCCCCCTCGTTTCCTCTCTGGCGGCGTTCGAGCGGTACCACGAGCGGTCCGCCCAGCTCTGGGAGCGTCAGGCGCTTCTCAAGTGTCGGTTCGTGGCGGGGGACCGGGACCTCGGCAGGCGGGTGGAGGAGACGATCGCCCGCTTCATTTTCGACCGCCCTCTCCCCCCGGATCCCCCGGCGGAGATCCATCGGCTCCGGAAGCGCATGGAGTTGGAGCTGGGAAAAGAGCGTCAGGACCGGCTGAACCTCAAGGTGGGGCGGGGAGGGATCGTCGACGTCGAGTTCGCCGTGCAGTACCTGCAGCTCGTGCACGGGCCGGGCAACCGTTCTCTGCGCGTGCGGTCCACCCTGAAGGCCCTCTACGAGCTGCTGCGGGCGAACGTCCTGTCCGAGGACGACTTCCGGGTGATGGACGAGGGGTACCGCTTCCTGCGCTCCCTGGAGGTCTCCCTGCGTCTCTCCTACGACGCCTCCATCGAGCAGTTCGACCCCTCCCGCCTCCCGCCGGACCAGCGGGACCGGTATCATCGAAAAACGGAGGCGATCCGGACGATCTACCTGAACCTTCTCGGATTGAGGGAGTAGGGCGGCGTCCGTCGGCGCGCAGAGGTCAACCGATCTCGTCGTCGGGGAAATCGAACATCGGGTGCCGCTTGATCCATTCCGCCACGGCGAGGTGCAGTTCGGAGCGGGGGAGGACTTCGGACTTGACGTCCATCATCGCGTTGCGGATCTCCATCAGCAGGTGGGTATTGAACCCGCCGATGTCCTCCCAGCGGGAAGCGTCGTCCTTGCCGTTTTCGTAGAAGTGGGCCACGTCATCCTCTCCTGACAATAAGAACGGCAGAGTCGGGGGAAAGATTCAATGGAATCTTCCTCCGTCCCCAAATTTTGCGATGAATCTATCGGTTGATGGGGGGAGTTGTCAAAGGAAAAGTCGACGCCCGGTCGCGGCATACGGTCCGGCGGGCACCAGGAGCCGGTTTCCCGGGTTGCGGGTTTCGCCGATCGAGGTCACCCGGATCCCCGCCAGGTCGACCACGGGGCACTTGTACTCGCAGATGCCGCACCCGATGCACAGGTCGAGGACCACCACGGGGACCTTGACCGGCGTTCCCCCTTTCCCGGCGCGCGATTCGAAGACGATCGCCTTCTTGGGGGTCGGGCAGTGCTCCTCGCAGACGATGCAGGGAGTCCCCTGCGCGAACGGGAGGCACCGGGAGGGGTCGACGAACGCCAGGCCGATGACGAGCTTCTGCTTTTTCGGCACGTCGAGTTTTTCGATCGCCGACGTAGGGCAGACCTGCCCGCACAGGGTGCAGTTGAACTCGCAGTAGCCGATCCGGGAAACGAGCTTCGGCGTCCAGATCCCCTCGATGCCCGCGGAGAGGAGCGTCGGCTGAAGGCCCCCGGTGATGCACACCTTCATGCACTCCCCGCACCGGATGCACCGCGCGAGGAAATCGGCCTCGGGGCGCGAGCCGGGGGGGCGAACGAGCTCCGGGGCGGGCCTCGCCTGGGCGGGGGAGGTCTTCATCACCCAGGCCGTGGCCGCGCCGGTGACGGCCGAGGTGAGCGCCGCCCGACGGGTCACGTCGAGGCGGTCCCTCGTCCCCCGGGCGAGCGCGAACTTCCACTCGAGGGCCCCCTCCGGGCATTCGGCGCTGCAGTTGAAGCAGGTCACGCACTCCGAAGGGGACCAGGAATCTTTCGTGTGGGGCTTCGCACCGCCGGCGCAGACGTCCCGGCACTGCAGGCACTCGGTGCACTTCTCGTTCCTGGAGAGCCGGAGCAGGCCGGCCCGGGAGAAGATTCCGAGCAGGGCCCCGAGGGGACAGACGAACCGGCAGAAGAACCTCGTCCGGTAGCGGTTCAGGGCGAGCACGAGGAAGAAGAGGCCGAAGAAAAACAGCGCCTGCTCGTACCGCGCAGGGAAGAAGGACAGGAAGTGGGCCCGCAAAAACGTGTACGCCCCGTCGAACAGGTCGGAGGCCGGCCGCCACGGAAGGCGGTATCCCCAGTCCAGGAACAGGCGGAGGACGTGGTTGATCCCCGGCATCACCGAGAGCGAGAGCGATCGGATGAGCAGGGAGATCGGATCCAGGAGGCCCGCCGCCTGGATCCCGAAGAGCGCCGCCCCGGCG
>DASUAN010000263.1:0-5680 GCA_035763765.1 Candidatus Deferrimicrobiaceae bacterium | reverse complement strand
GCCCTCTTCGAGCACGCCCTGGGCCTCCTCGAGTTTCAGCCGCAGGTTGCTCGCGACGAGATCCGCCAGGACGCCCGGCTTGTTGATGTTCTCGGTGACCATCAGGATCTCGACCGGCATGTTCTTGAGGGAAAGGATCTTCTCGATTCTCTCCCGGCAGGAGCGCATGAGCGCCTCGACCTCGAGAGATCCCTCCCGGGAGGGCCCCTCCGTCAGCCGCTCGATCCGGACCCGCACCGTGGGCTTCGCCTCGATGAAGTCCATGATCCGTCCCTTGACCACCCCCTGGATCAGGATCTTGAGACGACCGTCGGGAAGCTTGAGCATCCGCATGATCATGGCCACGGTGCCCGTCCGGTACAGGTCTTCCGGTTTCGGCTCCTCGAGGGAAGGGTCCTTCTGCGTCGCCAGGAAGATGTACCGGTCGCGGCCAAGCGCCTCCTCCACCGCCGCGATCGACGCCTCCCGGCCGACGAAGAGAGGCAGCGTCATGTAAGGGAAGATGACGATGTCCCGCACCGGAAGAAGGGGGAGCACGTTCGGGATTTCGGGGGCGCTCTCCTTGGCTTCCTTGTTCTCTTCCTCTTCCTTCGGAACGGGAGCCTCGGCCTCCGGGGCACCGGCTCCCCTGCCCTGCGGAAGGTCCTTTTTGATCGGTTCGTCTGCCATGGCCGTCGTTCCCCCGCTTCCTGATAAGGTTCCTATTCCTCTTCCACCGATACCGGGATGCGCCTCCTCTTCCCGCGCCGCTCGTCGCACCTCGGTATGGTCAGCCCCAGAACGCCTTTCTTCAACTCCGCCTTCACCGCCCCCATGTTCACGCAACCGGTCACCTCGAAGGTCCTCCGGAACTTCCCGAAGGTCCGTTCGATGCAGAGAAAGGAAACCTCGACCCCGCCCAGGTCCCGCATCTTCTCCCCGACCACCTCGATCGTGTTGCCCTGCACGAAGACCGCGACTTCGCTACCCTGCACCCCGGGAATCTCCAGCCGGATGATCAGTCCCTCGGCGTTCTCGTTGACGTCGGCGGGAGGGAGAAAGGCCAGGTCGCCGAAGGGATCGAGGAACGTCACCCTTCCCACGCTCTCCCGGGGAACGGGGACCTCCTTTTCCTCCCGGTCCTTCCTTCGCGGCGTTCTGCTCATCTCTTCTTCTCCTTGGCGAGAAAGGCGCGAAGACCCGGACCGAGATCGGGGTCTTTCAACGCGAACGCGATGTTGGCCATGAGGAACCCGAGTTTGGTCCCCGCGTCGTACCGGATCCCCTCGAACTCGTACCCGAGAACCCGCTCCTTGGCGGCAAGCGACCGGAGCGCGTCGGTCAGCTGGATCTCCCCTCCGGAACCGGGACGGGTCGCCGTCAGGGCCGGGAAGACGGCCGGGGAAAGGATGTACCGCCCGATGATCGCCAGGTCCGACGGCGCCTTGGAGGGCTTCGGTTTCTCGACCATGTCCTGGATCTCGTACACCCCCCCTGCGATCCTCTTCCCCCGGATGATGCCGTACTTGGATACTTCCTCCCGGGGGACCCGCTGGATCGCGAGGATCGAGTCGGCGCTGTACCTCTCGTAGGCGTCGATCATCTGGCGCAGTACGGGGACCTTCGAATCGATCACGTCGTCGGAGAGGACCACGGCGAACGGCTCCTCCCCGACGAGGTCCATGGTTCGAAGGACGGCGTGTCCGAGGCCGAGAGGCATGTTCTGCCTCACGTAGAAGAAGTCGGCCATGTCGGTGATCGCCCGGACCTTGCTGAGCTGCTCGCCGTCTCCTTTTCTCTGGAGAAGGTCCTCCAGCTCGTAGGCCACGTCGAAGTGGTCCTCGATGGCATATTTCCCCCGGCCGGTCACGATGATGATGTCCCGCACGCCGGCTGCGCGTGCCTCCTCCACGCCGTGCTGGATCAGCGGCTTGTCCACCAACGGAAGCATCTCCTTGGGAGAAGCCTTCGTCGCCGGGAGGAACCGCGTTCCGTAACCTGCTGCCGGAAACACCGCCTTCCGTATCATTTCGTCTCCTCTTTCCTCGCTTCCTCCGGTTCCACCCGGTAGCGACGGAAGAACTCCCTTACCTCGGACCGGTCCCGGGTCCACGACATCGCGGGAAGGTTTTCCCGGAAGATCGCCCCGTATCCCCTTGTCACCACCCTGCGGTCTAAGATGGCGATCACCCCGAAATCATCGCTCCTGCGCAACAGGCGACCGATTCCCTGCCGAAGCGCCAGCACCGCCTCGGGGACCTGATATTCGGCAAAAGGGTCCCCGCCCCTCTCGCGGATCGCATGGATCCGGGCCATGACCACCGGGTCGTTCGGCGGCGCGAAGGGAAGCTTGTCGATCACCACGCACCGAAGGGACTCGCCGGGGACGTCGATCCCCTCCCAGAACGTCCCGGTACCGATCAGGACCGCATCGGCATCCTCCCGGAACGCCCTGAGCAGCTGCATCCGCGGGGCTTCTCCCTGGACGAGCAGCGGGTGCGAAAGGATCTCCCGCAGGACCTGGACCATCGCGCCGAGGGTCCGGTAACTCGTGCAGAGAACGAGCCCGCCGCCGCCGGATAGCCCCAGGATCTCCGCGGTTTCCCGGGCTGCGGAGGCCGGAAACGCCTCGTCTCCGGGGTCGGGAAGGCCGTCAGGCACGTAAACGAGCGCTTTTCCTGCAAAGTCAAATTCATTATCCACGATCAGTTCCTTCGCATCAACCTCGGCAAGGCCCACCCGTTCCCGGAAATAGGAAAGGTTTCCGGAAACCGAGAGGGTCGCCGAGGTCAGCAGGACGGGAAAGCCTGCGCTCCAGACCCCGTCGACAAGGATCGGCGCGATCTCGACGGGAGTTCTCTGCAGCGTTACCCCGTTCCCACGGCGTTCCCCCCATGCGACGGCGGTCGCCTGGTCCGAACCATGGAGGGATGCGAAATCCCCCCCGAAGGAGTCGACCCTGCGGAGGAGCGCCTCCGCCTCCCCCCCGGCGTCCCCTCCCGGCTGCCGGAACGCCGGGGCGGAGGAAACGGCCCGGGACAGTTCCTCTCCGGTCCGCAAGAGCTCCGCGGAAAGCCGGTCGAAGGTCCGGTCGGTGCCCGGCCGGGGAAGAAGGAACCGCCCCTCCCCGCTTCCGGCCGATCGGAAGAGCGCCTCGGCGGCCCTTCGGAACTCCTCCGTCGCGGGAAGAACAAACCGCCATTGACCTTCCTCCTTTTCCGCTGCGCGTTTTACGTCCCGGACCAGTTCCAGGGCGCGAGCGAGGGACACGGACACCCCGAAAAAGGAGGAGGCCGTCTCCTCGATGCCGTGGGCCTCGTCGAAGATCACGGCGTCGGCGGGGGGGAGGACTTCCCCTCCCCGGTCCCACCCCCCTCTCCCGGGCGGGTCGGAGGACCCCTCCCTCTTTCTCCGGATCGCAAGGTCGGCGAAATAGAGGTGGTGGTTCCCCACGACGAGGTCCGCCCCCTGGGCGCGTCGGCGGATCTCCACGAGGAAGCACCGGTCGATCTCCGGGCAGGAAGCGGCGTCGCAGGTCTCGCTCCGGGCGTTGACCTCCGACCAGGCGTGGAAGTCGTCGGGAATGCCCGGACACTCGGAGAGGTCTCCGGTCCGGGTCGTCTCCGCAAAACGGCGCATCTTCTCGAAGTACCCGGCCTCCCGGGGAAACTCGAAGAGAGGCTCGGCGGCGAATCGCCTCCACCGGCGCCGGCAGAGGTAGTTCCCCCGGCCTTTCGCCACGACGCAGGAAAAGGAAAACCGCAGCGCCTCCCGGACCAGGGGGACGTCGTTCTCGACGATCTGCTGCTGCAGCGTCTTCGTTCCCGTGGCAACGAACGTCTTGCGCCCCGACAGGACGGAGGGGATCAGGTAGGCGAGCGTTTTCCCGCTCCCGGTCCCTGCCTCCGCCACCAGGATCTCCCCGCGGGCGAGGGCTTCGGCCCACGACATGGCCAGCCGCAACTGGCCCGGCCTGGGTTCGAACCTGGCAAGCGTGCGGGCCAGCGGGCCGCCCGCCGCGAAGACATCCCTGATCTCATCCTCGATCCGGTTCCGCATGGGGAAGAAAATTACGGCTCGGGGACCGGAACGAAGTTCCCGAGGTCCACGCTCAGGAGGGAAACCTTCCGGCGCACCTCCCCGAAGGGCCCGAACTGGAAGGTCCCGGTCACGCCGCGGAACGTCTTCAGGCGGGCGATCCTCTCCCGGGACGACTCCCCCGGGGGGCGGTGGTTTCCCTCGGGAGGAAGGCGGGCCGATTCCGCAAAAAGGAGGGCGGCGTCGTACCCCATCGCCGCGAAACGGGAAGGAAGGAGATCCATCCCTTCCTGGTATTCCTTCCGGAACTTTTCTTCCAGGGGGCCGGGGATCGCTGCGGCGTAATCCGCGGAGAACACGGCGCCCCGAGCGGCATCTCCGGCCTTGTGGATCAGTTCCGGGTCATTCCACCCCGAAAATCCGGCCAGGGGCAGATAGACATTGTAGAACCGAAGCTGGGAAGCGAGGAGAAACACCCTCTCCCAGCGGTCCGCGATGAGGATCGCGTCCTGCGGCAGCTTCACCGCCGTTCCCTTCTCTCTTTTCAGGGACACCCGGGAAAAGGATCCGCTGCCGACCGCCTTCCGGATCACGTCCGTAAAATCGGTGAGGTCCGGGCTGTAGGAAACCGACCGGGTCACCCGGACGCCCGTCCCCGCGGCCGCCGAGATCACTGCCTCCGCGAACCCTTGTCCGTACCCGTTCTCCGGATAGAACAGCAGGAGGTCGTCCTTGCCTTCCCTTGCCAGGTGGGCCAACACCGCGCGCGCCTCCTGCTGCGGGGTGAGCCCGAAGCTGTACAGGAAAGGCTTCTCGGGGATCTTCTTCTGCCCCAGGTAGAGTACCGGGGAAGATTTCGCGTCGAACAGGACGCTGATGGAATGCCCTTCCTCCCCGGTGAGCGGGCCGATGAACCCGATGACGGACCGGTCGTTGGATGCGATCTGGAAGAGGACGCGGGCCCGTTCGGGCAGTCCCCCGGTATCCATCCAGAGCAGCACCGGAGACAGGAAACCCTCCCCCAGGGTCTGGAACTGACGAAGGGCCACCTCCGCGCCGGAAAGAATGGCAAACCCGATGTCCGCGTGTTTCCCGCTCAAGGGGACGAGCCCCACGATCTTCGGTCGAATGGCATGGATCGTCTCCAGCCGGGAGAGGTGGAGGGCCGCCTCCTCCCCCGGAGTGGTCCCGCTCCGAGCCGCCTTTTCCAGGGCATATGCCCCCATTCCGGAAAACCCTTTCCGGACCGCGACGCGGCCGAGGTGGAGATACAGGTGGGCCTGGACCGCGAAATCCTTCTCCGCCTCCGCGGCCTCCCGGAGGGCGGGGAGGCTCGTCAGCCCGTCGATGAGCCGGTCCCGCTCGCTCTGGAGACGCGCCGTGGCGCCTGGATCGGCCGCTTCGGCGATCGCCCGCCGGTACTCGGCGAGCGCAAGGGATATCTTCCCGCTCCGGCCGTCAGCACGCGCCATCTCCGAGAGAAGGTCGGATGTCTCCGCGTTGATATATCCCTGGTCCAAAAGGTACGCCGCGACCTCGCGGGTCTCGGCTCCCCATCCCAACCGCTTGTAGATGCGGAACTTCAGATCCATCGAGGAGAGGACGAGGAACCGGGCCCTGGTCAGAAGAATCGCCTTGTCCGCCGCGTCGAGCGCCTGCTTGA
>DASUAN010000262.1:0-7562 GCA_035763765.1 Candidatus Deferrimicrobiaceae bacterium | reverse complement strand
GTTCGGGTTCCGATGCAGAGGGACGTATTCGGTGATCGGCCGGTTGGCGATCACCACGCCCGCGGCGTGGGTCGAGGCGTGCCGGGAGAGTCCCTCGATCCCTTTCGCGTACTCGAAGAGTTCGCCGACCTTCGCGTCCCCCCGGATCATGTCGGTGAGACGCGGCTCGATCGCAAGGGCCCTCTCGATCGTCATCCCGAGGTCGGGGGGGATGAGCTTCGCGATCTTGTCCACCTCGGCGTACGGCATCTCGAGCACCCGGCCGACGTCCCGTACGGCGGCCCTCGCCTTCATCGTCCCGAAGGTGATGATCTGGGCGACGTTCTCCTTTCCGTACCGGTCCTCGACGTACCGGATCACCTCGTCCCGCCGGTCCTTGCAGAAATCGCAGTCGATGTCCGGGAGGCTGATCCGCTCCGGATTGAGGAACCGCTCGAAGAGCAGTCCGTAGGCCAGGGGATCGACCTCGGTGATCCGCAGGGCATACGCCACGAGACTCCCCGCCGCGCTTCCCCGGCCCGGTCCCACCGGAATCCCCTGCTCCTTCGCAAACCGGATGAAGTCCCAGACGATCAAGAAGTACCCGGAAAACCCGGTGCTTTCAATGACGGCCAGCTCGTACTCGAGCCGCTTCCGGTACGGCTCCTCCTCCACCGTCCGTCCTTTTCCGGCCCGCCGCCGCATCTCCTCGAACCGCCGGAGAAGCCCCTCGGTACTGAGCTTTCGCAAATACTGCTCCGAGGTCATCCCCTCGGGCACCCGGAAGTCCGGGATCTTGTTGTGGCCGAGATCGAGCTTCACGTGGCAACGCTCCGCGATCGCCACGGTGTTCTTCAGCGCGTCCGGGGCCACGTGCCCGAACGCCCGCTCGAACTCCTCGGGCGCCTTCACGTAGAACTGGTCGGTCTCGAACCGCATCCGCCCTTCCGCGCTGATCACCTTCCCCGTCTGCAGGCAGAGCAAAACGTCGTGCACCCGGGCGTCCTTCCGCTCGAGATAGTGGCAGTCGTTCGTGGCCACGAGCGGCGTTCCCGTCTTCCGGGCGAGGGCGATGAGCTCGGGATTCGCCCGGTTCTGCTCGGTCAACCCGTTGTCCTGGATCTCCAGGAAGAACCGGCCGTCCGGAAAGATCTCCTTGTACTCCTCGACGGCCTCCGCGGCCCGCTTCTTCCCTTCCTCGGCGAGCAGGACCGGGATCTCCCCCTGCAGGCACGCTGACGTCGCGAGGATCCCCCGCGAATGCTCGCGAAGGATCTCCTTGTCGACGCGGGGCCGGTAGTAGAACCCCTCGACGTGCGCCCGCGACACCAGCCGGATGAGGTTCCGGTACCCTTCGTCCGATTCGGCGAGCAGGATCAGGTGGTACGACCGGTCCTCCCCCGGGGCCGTCTTGCGGTCGTGGCGGGAGCCGGGGGTCAGGTAGAGTTCGGCGCCGATGATGGGCTTGATCCCTGCCCGGTTCGCCTTCTCGTAGAAGTCCACCGTGCCGATCATTCCCCCGTGGTCGGTCAGCGCCACGGCGGGCATCCCCATCCCGGCGACCTTGCGGACGAGCTCCTCGATCTTGATCGCCCCGTCGAGGAGGCTGTACTGGGAATGGAGGTGCAGGTGGACGAACTCCTTCAACGTCGCCTCCTAGGCATCGGCCGGTTTCGGCGTTTCGCGCGGGTTTATTCCCATTCGATCGTGCTGGGAGGCTTGGAGGAGATGTCGTAGACGACGCGGTTGATCCCCTTCACCTCGTTGATGATGCGCGTCGAGATCCGCTGGAGCAGGTCGTACGGGAGGCGGACCCAGTCGGCGGTCATTCCGTCCATGCTCTGCACCGCGCGGATGGCGGCCACGTTCTCGTACGTCCGTTCGTCGCCCATGACGCCCACGGTCTTGATCGGGAGGAGGACGGCGAACGACTGCCAGATCGACTCGTAGAGGCCGGCGTTTCGGACCTCCTCGATCACGATGGCGTCCGCCTCCTGCAGGATCCGGATCCGCTCCCGGGTCACCGGCCCGATGATCCGAACCGCCAGCCCCGGCCCGGGGAACGGCTGCCGCTCGAGGATGGGGTCGGGAAGAGAGAGCTCGCGTCCGAGCTCCCGCACCTCGTCCTTGAACAGCTCCCGCAGCGGCTCCACGAGCCGCAGGTGCATCTTCTCGGGGAGGCCCCCGACGTTGTGATGGGACTTGATCGTGGCGGACGGCCCCTTGAACGACACGCTTTCGATCACGTCCGGATACAGCGTTCCCTGCCCGAGAAATCCGACCCGGGGGATCCGTTCCGCCGCCTCCTCGAAGACCCGGATGAACGTCTCGCCGATCACCTTCCGCTTCTCCTCCGGGTCCGAGATCCCTTCCAGGGCCTTGAGGAAGCGCTCCGACGCGTCGACGTACTCGAGGTGAAGCCCGATCCCTTTCCGGAAGGTGTCCAGGACCTCCTCGGCCTCGTCCTTCCTCAGCAGGCCGTTGTTGACGAAGATGCACGTCAGCTGGTCCCCGAGGGCCCGGTGCAGCAGAACCGCCGCCACGGAGGAATCGACCCCGCCGGAGAGGCCGAGCACGACGTTTTCCTCCCCCACCGTCTCGCGGATCTTCGCGACGGAGGACTCGACGAAGGAATGCATCGTCCACAGCGGGGACAGCCCGCAGACGCGGAAAAGGAAGTTGGACAGGATCTCCTTCCCCTTGGGGGTGTGGGCCACCTCCGGGTGGAACTGGACGCCGTAGATCCGGCAGCTTTCGTCCGTCATCGCGGCCACGGGGGAGTTTTCCGACCCGGCGATCGCGGAAAATCCCTTCGGCATCTCCTCGATCCGGTCCCCGTGGCTCATCCACACCTGAATCGTCATGTTGTGACGGAACTCCTCGATCCCGAGGAACAGGGGGTCGCCCCACTTCCCCCGGATGTTGGCGAACCCGTATTCCCGGTCCACGGCCTTGGCCACCTTCCCCCCCATGAGGTCGGCGATGAGCTGCATCCCGTAGCAGATCCCGAGGACCGGTATCTCCATCGTCAAGATTTCCTTCGGGATCCTCGGGGCGCCTTCCCCGTAGACGCTCGCGGGCCCGCCCGAGAGGATGATGCCGTTCGGCCGGAATTCCCGGACGAAGTCCATCCCCACGTTGTACGGGTGGATCTCGCAGTACACCTTGAGCTCCCGGACCCGCCGGGCGATGAGCATCGTGTACTGCGACCCGAAGTCGAGGATCAGGATCTTCTCGTTCACGCTACGGCTCCACGCGGTAGTTCGGGGCTTCCTTGGTGATGATGACGTCGTGCACGTGGCTCTCCTTGAGCCCCGCCGCCGTGATCTTCATGAACTTTCCCCGCTTCCTGAGCTCCGCGATGTTCCTGGCCCCCACGTATCCCATCCCGGATTTCACGCCTCCGACGAGCTGGAAGATCATGGCGGCCAGCGGCCCCCGGTAGGGGACCCGCCCCTCGATCCCCTCCGGCACGAGTTTCGACTCGGCCTCGACGTGGGTCTGGAAATAGCGGTCCTTGCTCCCCTTCTTCATCGCCTCGAGGGATCCCATCCCCCGGTACACTTTGTACGACCTCCCCTGGTACAGCACGATCTCCCCGGGGCTCTCGTCCGTCCCCGCGAAGACGGACCCGATCATCGCCGTGGAAGCCCCCGCCGCAAGCGCCTTGGTGATGTCCCCCGAGTACTTGATCCCCCCGTCCGCGATCAGGGGGACGTTTTTCTTCGAGGCCACGGCGGCGCACTTCAATATCGCCGACATCTGGGGGACGCCCACCCCGGCGACCACCCGCGTCGTGCAGATCGAACCGGGTCCCACGCCGACCTTCACGCAGTCCGCCCCCGCCTTGATGATCGCCTCCGTCCCCTCGCCGGTCGCCACGTTTCCCGCGATGAGCTGGACGTTGCGGAAATTGCTCCGGATCCCCCGGACGACACCGATCACATCCTTCGAATGGCCGTGGGCCGTGTCGACACAGAGAACGTCCACACCGGCCGAAAGGAGCAGGTCGACCCGCTCCTCCCAGCCCGGACCCACGCCGACGGCCGCCCCCACGCGCAGTCTCCCCTTGTCGTCCTTGCAGGCGATCGGATATTTCTTGATCTTCAGGATGTCCTTGATCGTGATGAGCCCCCGCAGGTTGTTGTGCCGGTCGACCACGAGGAGCTTTTCGATCCGGTTCTTGTGGAGGATCTCCTTCGCCTGCTCGAGCGTGGTCCCCACGGGAACGGTCACCAGCCGCTCCTTGGTCATCACGTCCTCGATCGGCTGATCGAAATTCGTCTCGAACCGCAGGTCCCGGTTCGTCAGGATCCCCACGAGCTTTCCGCCGGTCGTGACCGGCAGGCCGGAGATCCGGTACCGCTCCATCACCTCGAGGGCCTCGGAAACCTTCTGCTTGGGCCCGACCGTGATGGGGTCGGAGATCATCCCGCTCTCGGACTTCTTGACCTTGTCCACCTCGTGCGCCTGTTCGTCCGCCGTGTTGTTCCGGTGGATGATCCCCAGTCCGCCCTCCCTCGCCATGGCAATCGCGGTGTCCGCCTCGGTGACCGTGTCCATCGCGGCGCTCAGCAGTGGGATGTTCAGCCGGATTGCCGGCGTGAGGGAAACCGACACATCCACCTCCCTCGGAAGGACCTTCGACTCCGCGGGGAGCAGGAGCACATCGTCAAACGTCAACCCTTCCTCCATCCCTTTCCCGTTCATTCCCGTTCTCCCTTTCCGTTCGCGATCCCCCGCAGGATCCCCTCGAGAAGACCCGAATCGCTGATGTGCAGGCGTTTCAAACCGAAATGCTCCATGGCCGCGAGCGCCTGGATCACCCCGGGCACGATGTACCGCTCGCGTCCTTTTTCCATCCCGGGAAGCCGAAGGCGCTCCTCATCCGTCAACCGGACGAGGCGCTCCTTCCATCGCCTCAACGAGGACACCGGCATCCGGAATCCGTCGATCCTTTCCGGACGATACGCGTTCATCCTCATCTCGAGCGCGGCCAGCGTCGTGAAGGTCCCCGCCGTGCCCACCATTCGCCGGAACTTCCTCCGCCGCCAATCGCGCGTTCCGGCGGCGATCCGTTGCGTCAAGAACGATTCGAGGTTCGCCAGCTCCGCCCGGCGCGGGGGATCGGACATCCGGAACAGCCCGAGGAGCACGACGACCCCGACGGGAAGGCTGATCGAGTCGCCCCGCCCCGGTCCCGCGATGAACTCGGTGCTCCCCCCGCCGATGTCCATGACCACGGTCCCGCCCCCGTCCCGGAGCCGGCCGGCCGTGCCGTCCCAGGTGAGGCGTGCCTCCTCCCGGGCGGAAATCACCTCCACCGAGATCCCCGCCCCCGCCGCCGCGGCAAGGAATGCTTCCCGGTTCGACGCTTCCCGCAGTCCGGCCGTTCCGCACGCCCGGTGGCGGGATACCCCGAGGGCGTCCATCTCCCTCCGGAAGTTCCGCAGGGCCGCAACGGATTCCCGGAACTCCCGCTCGCCGATTCCGCCGGTCTCCCGGAGGCTCCTGCCCAGTGCCGTGATCCGCCGCCTCCGCAGAACCGGCCGCAGCCGGCTTCTTTCCTCCTCCGCGACCAGCATGCGGACGGTGTTCGTTCCGACGTCAATCGCCGCCAGAAGTCTCATCCGGGGCTGCACCCGTCTCCTCTTCGGGAGAAAATGGACTCTCCTCTTTCCGTTCCAGTACCCCGATGATGCTGGCGCCGAACAGATAGGCCGCTGCAAAGAGGTATGCCACAATTATAAAACATACGATCCCGAAGAGGGAACCGTAAATTACATTCAACTTGCTGAATTTCTTGACATAAAATGTAAACCCCCATTTGATCGCCTGCAAAAGGAGAAGAAAGAGGAGCCCCCCCGTCAGGGCGTTCTTCCATCGGACCCGCACCGGAGACAGATACCGGTAGCTTAGCGCTCCCCCGAGGAACACGATCCCGGCGAGAACGGCATTGGCGACCGCGGCGAGCAGCAGGTGGAACGCCGCGTCGAGTCCGACGGGCACCATCCCGCTCGTGAGCATCGTGAGCCCTTTCCAGAGCGGGGGTACGAGGATCGCCGTGAACGTGAGGACGGTCAGGGAGAGCACCAGCGCTACGTGAAACACCGCCCGTCCCCAGAACCGCTTCCTTTCCTTCACCTCCAGCATGACCGAAAGCGAGGTGTGGACCGCCTCCGTGGCGGAAAAGGAGGAAAGGAGAAGAAGCAGGAAGCCGAGGATTCCGAAGGTCGCCCGGGACGCGAAGAGCCCTTTCAGCGTGGGCACCAGCACCGGGGCGCCGTACGGGAAGGTGTTCTTCAGCAGATCGGTGAGCTGCGCGTAGGGCAGCTCTTTCTTCCCGATCACCAGGGACGTGGCGGCGAACACGAGAAAGAGCATCGGAACGGAGGACAGGAGCAGGTTGAACGCCACCGAGGCGCTGTAGACCATCCCGTGTTTCCGGAAGAATCCGGACGCGCCATTCCGCGCGACCGACCAACCCCCCGACACGCGCCGGATCATCGCTCGCGGTACACGATTCGAATGGGCGATCCCTTGAATCCGAACCGGTCCCTGATCTTGTTCTGGAGATACCGCGTGTACGACTCCGGGACCCCCTCCCGCTCCTTGACGAAGACCGCGAAGGAGGGCGGCATGACGCCGACCTGGGTAATGTAGAAGGCGCGGTTCCTCCCCTTCCGGGAGGGGATGGGGACCGCGTAGAGGAAGGAGGCGACCTTCCGGTTGAGCGCGCCGGTGGGAAGCCGTTTCCGGAAACTGCCGAAGGCCTCCTCGATCTTCTGGAAGAGGAGGGGGATCCCCTTTCCCCTCACCGAATCCGTCGGGATCACGGCCGTGAAGGAAGCGTACCCCAATCCTTCCCGGATGCTGCGCATCCCCCGCCGGCGCGCTTCCTCCCCGTCCCAGAGGTCGGCCTTGTTCGCCGCCACGACCACCGCTCGCTCCTCGAGGAGGATGTACCGCAGAATCTGCTGGTCCTGGTGGGTCAGCCCCGCCGGCCCGTCCATCATCAGGACCGCGAGGTCGCACCGTTTCAGGGAATCGAGGCTCTTGATCACGGAGAACTTCTCGAGGACGGTCTCCGTCTTCCTCTTCGCCCGGATCCCCGCCGTGTCGATGAACTGGTACCGCTTTCCACCGTAGTTCACCAGGACGTCCACCGAGTCGCGCGTCGTCCCGGGGATCTCCGAGGCGATCACCCGTTCGTACCCGACCAGGGTGTTGACGAGCGTCGACTTTCCCACGTTCGGGCGGCCGAGGACGGCGATGCGAGGCACGTATTGCTCGGGTTCGGTCTCCTCGGAAATGGAATCGGGGATGAGCGGGACGATCGCGTCGAGGAGCTCCGACACCCCTGTTCCGTGCTCGGCCGAGATCGGATACAGCGTCCCGACGGCCAGCTCGTGGAATTGGGCGGCCGACTCCTGCCCCTCCCGGGTGTCCACCTTGTTCGGGACGAGGAAGAACCGCTTCTCCCGCTCGCGGAGCATGGCGGCGATCTCCTTGTCCAGGGGAAGAACCCCGTCGCGCGCGTCGACGAGGAAGATCACCGCGTCGGACTCGTAGATGGCCCGAAG
>DASUAN010000261.1:0-4305 GCA_035763765.1 Candidatus Deferrimicrobiaceae bacterium | reverse complement strand
AAACCCCGTGGTCCTGCTGGAAACGAGCATGGGAAACATCAAGGTCGAACTGAATCCTGAGAAGGCGCCCATCACCGTCAAGAACTTCCTTTCCTACGTCAAGGAAGGGTATTACGACGGGCTGATCTTTCATCGGGTGATCCGGGACTTCATGATCCAGGGAGGAGGGTTCACCAAGGAGATGCGGGAGAAGCAACCCGCTCATCCGCCGATCAAGAACGAGGCCGGAAACGGGTTGAAGAACGACCGGGGAACGATCGCGATGGCCCGGACCGGCGTGGTCGATTCCGCCACGGCGCAATTCTTCATCAACGTGGTGAACAACGATTTCCTGAACCATGTCGACGCGACCCCGCGGGGGTTCGGGTACGCGGTGTTCGGCAAGGTGATCGAGGGGATGGACGTGGTGGACAAGATCCGGGCGGTTCCCACGGGCCGCGTGTCGATGTTCCAGGACGTCCCCAAGGAAGCCGTCACGATTCTTCGGGCGACGGTTGTCGAAAAATAGGGAATGAAAAAGCGCCCGGCCTCCGGGGGGGGGGACAGGCCGGGCGCGGCGCGCGGGTGAGGGGGGGTCTTTCGGGACTGCGGTCGTCTCCAAGGTGCGGGCGCGATCGCCCTTGCTGCCCGAAGGGGGGAATCCCCCGCCTGGTGCCGTTTCAGTGCGCGCTCAAGAAAACGTCCACCTCCTCGATATGCGGTTTTTCGCGGGTTCTCTCCGGCTTGACCAGCATGACGGGGCGTTTCGTGGTGAGCATGACCTTCTCCGCCACGCTTCCCATCAGCAGCTTGGATACCCCGCTTCGGCCATGGGTGCTCATGATGATGACGTCGACGTCCTCCTTGTGGGCGAGACCGAGGATCCCTTCCGCGGCCGACCCCTCCAGGACATCCGCACGGACCTTGGCGCACCCCTCCTTGCCGAGCTTTCCGGCGATTTTCCCGAGATACTCCTGGGCCTCGGTCGCGGCCTCGCGTATCGCCCGGTCCTCCTCCGTCTGTCCGGCCTCCGGAGCATCCCCGAGCGGAGCCCGGACGATTTGCACGAGGATCACCTCGGCTCCTGTCGAACGGGCGATCTCGCAGGCATGGGGCAAAGCGCGTTCCGCGAGGGCGGAGCCGTCGAGCGGGACGAGAATCTTCGCGTACATGATCCTCCCTCCTTTTTCTCGATGCCGTCTGCCTGGTTTCCGGGTGGACAGTCTGTATACAGTATACGATTATTTCCTCCCGTGTCAAACAGGATCGCTTCGGGTCGCCGGTTCCCAAGGACCCAGGCTCGCGGAGGGGTCCCCTCGGCTACGCGAGCGACCTTGCGCCCGCTCGTTGCCGGTTCCGCTCGACGAAAGTACGTCCTCGCTCCACAGGCCGCCTCGCCGCCCCCCCCGCATCGCCTCGGGTCCCCGGAATTTGGCGCCGACAATTGTGGCTGCCCCGTGGAACCGCGGTGTAGGATAGACAGCGGTGCTGGAAGGAATCGCCCTGACCGTGGAGGAAGGCGAGAGCGGGACCCGTCTGGACCGTTTTCTGCGCCTTCGCCTGCCCATCGTACCGTCCCGGAGCGTGCGTTTCGCGATCGAGGCGGGCGAGGTTACGGTGGGCGGCAAACGGGGACGCAAAGGGCAGACCCTCTTCGCGGGGGAGGAGGTGATCGTCCGGCGGATCGCCGAAGCGGGAGACTGGATGCCCGAGCCCGGCGACCTCCCCGGGGCTGCGGTCCTGTTTGCCGACGACGTGGTGGCGGTGCTCGACAAGCCGACCGACGTGCACACCGAGCCCCATCGGCCGGGGGAGCGGGGGACGCTCGCCGGCTACCTGCGATGGAAGTTTCCCCAAGTCGCCGGGTTTTCAACGGCGCCCGGTCTTACCCTATTGACGAGGCTGGACTATCCCACGAGCGGGGTCGTTCCCGCGGCGTTGACGTGGGAGGCGCTGGGATTTCTCGCCGGGGAACGGGAGAAGGGGGAGATCCGCAAGACGTATTACTGCCTGGTAAGCGGCCGCCTCGAAGAAGAGATCACCCTGTCGTTTCGGATCGAGTCCGAGGGGGGAGATACGGTCCGGGTGAGGAGGGAGGTGAAGGACCCGGATCCGAAGCGCTGGACTACGATTCGGCCCGTGCGGCAAGAAGGCCCGGTCACGCTCGCCCGGGCGGAGATCTCCCGGGGAAAACGCCACCAGATCCGGGCCCATCTCGCGGCAGCCGGTTTTCCGGTGGTCGGGGACAGGCGGTACGCGGCGGTTCCTCCGGAAGGGCCCGGAAAGCAAAGGCTCATGCTCCACGCAGCGGAGGTCACTTTTCTCCACCCGACGCGAAGGGAACCGATGACGGTCGTCTCCCCGCTTCCCGAGGAGTTTGGCCTTATTTAAGCGATTGGAGGCGGGATTCGAGTTCTTTGAGCCGTTCCCTGTCGGCGGGGAGCTCGGCCTGGTACTTCTGGTACAGGTCCAGGTCCGCCTGTTCGACGAACCGGTTGCGGAGAGGGTTTAGGGCAAGCGATTGCTTGGCGTCCACGGCCTGGATGTGCTTCTCTTTTGCGGCGATCTTCGCCTTCAGCTGCTCCACCTGGGATGCCAGATCCTCCTTTTCGCGCGCGGCGTCCTGGGCCGCCTTTTCCGCAGCGGAAATACCCGGGCCGGCGGTGCCGGCCGGCGGAACCTGCGGGGGACCCGGGGGAGGGGCGGCCGGCGGCGGAGAGACGGCGGCGGGGGACTCCCGGATCATGAGGACCGACCCCTTCCGGTACTCGGAAGGGATCGACGACGGGTCGTCCGTGAAGTGGGCCGTCCCCTGCCCGTCCACCCAACGGTAGATGTCGGCCCGGGAGGCGGCGGGCGAATACAGGAAAAGGAAAAAGGCGGCGGGTACCGCCAGGACGAAAACCGCCAGCCGTCTAGGTCGGGAAATCGACGGTTGGGATGGACCGGTTTCCATCACCGGATCATGTACACGGTGAGGATGATCGCGACCGATCCGGCCACGAGGAAGGCGATCGGGATGAGGACAGCCGCATCCATAGATCTCATAATACAATAGGAAATCCGGGGAAATCAACGAGGGGGCCCCATGCCTCCGTTTCATCTTGTATCGGCCGTGACATCTGGTACTATTAGCAGGATAAGAAGAACCCACGTTTGGCAATGAGCCCGAAATCGGGAGGAAGCGGCGGGGCTGCCCCTGAAGAGCCCCGCGTTCGCTTCATGAGGTTAACCGTTCGATATCCAACATCCATTGATGGCTTATTGATATATACGAACCGGGTTTGAAAGATCCAATGCCTGTGGGCGGTATCTTGACCGGATGACCATCGGGGGGATCGGGTGACACTGCTCAGAATCGACGACTTGCACCTCTCGTTCGGCGGCGTAAAGGCGATCAACGGCGTCTCGATCGACGTGGGAAGGGGGGGGATCCACGCGATCATCGGTCCGAACGGCGCCGGGAAGACGTCCGTATTCAATTGCATTTCGTGCGTGTACCGGCCGCAGCGGGGCTCCGTCTATTTCGAGGACCGGAAGATCACCGGGATGAGCCCCCACCAGATCGCCCAGCTTGGCATCGCCCGGACGTTCCAGAACATCGCCCTTTTCCACCACATGACCGTTCTGAACAACCTCATGCTCGGGAGGCACATCTTCCTGAAGCGGGGTTCCTTCTTCGGGGGGATCTACCTGGGGCCGGCACGCAAAGAGGAGATCGAGAACCGAAAGATCGTCGAGGACATCATCGATTTCCTCGAGATCGAGAACATCCGGAAAAAACCGGTCGGCACCCTTCCCTACGGTCTCCGGAAGCGGGTCGAGCTCGCCCGCGCCCTCTCCCTCAAGCCCAAGCTCCTCCTGCTCGACGAGCCGATGGCCGGGATGAACCTCGAGGAGAAGGAGGACATGGCCCGCTTCATCCTCGACATCAACGAGGAGTGGGGGGTCACCATCCTCCTCATCGAGCACGACCTGAGCGTCGTGATGGACATCAGCCACCGGGTGAGCGTCCTCGATTTCGGCGTCAAGATTTCCGAGGGAGCTCCGGAGGAGGTGGCGAACGATCCGCACGTGATCCGGGCGTACATCGGCGAGGAAGACGATTTCTTTCGGGATCTGGAGGCGCGCTGACGACCATGACCGGCATTTCCGCACAGGCCGACACCTTCCCGAAGCTCCTCCTCCGCAACGCGGAGCGGTTCGGCGACCGGAAGATCGCCATGCGCGAGAAGGAGTTCGGGATCTGGCAGGAATTCACCTGGGGGGAGTATCACCAGCATGTGAAACACTTCTCCCTCGGACTGGTTTCCCTGGGGCTCTCCC
>DASUAN010000260.1:0-16398 GCA_035763765.1 Candidatus Deferrimicrobiaceae bacterium | reverse complement strand
TCGGGACCCGCGACGACATGGACGCGATGCTTTCGTTCGCGGCGGATCACGGCATCGCGCCGATCGTGGAGCGCCATCCGCTGGGGTCGGTCAACGACGTCCTGGAAAGGATGCGCCAGGGGAAGATCCGCCTGCGGGCCGTCCTCACCCCCTGAACCGGACCGAGCGGTATCCCCTACCAGGGGATCCTCTTCCGGTCGCGGAAGAAACCGCCCGTCGGGCCCCCGTCGGGAAGGGTGGCAAGCCACACCGCCGTGTCGGCACCCTCCTCGGTCGACCGTTCCGCCTCCGGCCCGCCCATGTCCGTGCGGACCCACCCGGGGCACATCGAATTGACCCGGATGTTCGTTCCCATCGACTCGTACGCCAGCACGCGCGTCAAGGCGTTCAACGCGGTCTTCGAAATCCGGTAGGCGGGATAGCCCCCGGCCATCTCCGCGAGGGACCCCATCGTGCTGGAGACGTTCACGATGCGCCCGAAATTCCGCTGCCTCATCAGGGGAAGAAAGGCCTGGCACAGGAGCAGCGGACCGTAGACGTTCGTACGGAACGTCCGGGAGACCGTCTCGAGATCCACGTTCGCTCCCGTCTTCTCCGCGTCGATGTTGATTCCGGCGTTGTTCACCAGGATGTCCAGCCTCCCGAACGCCCTTTCCACGAACTCGCGAATCCTGCCGACGCTTCCGGGGTCGTCCACGTCCAGCGGGTGGAAGCGGACAGGTACCCCTTGCTTCCGGAGCGTTTCGCACGCCTTCGTTCCCCTGGCTTCGTCCCGGGCGGTAAGGATCACGTCCACGCCTTTTTGCGCCAGCTGCCGGCAGATTTCGTAGCCGATCCCCTTGTTTCCCCCGGTCACCACCGCGATCTTCCGCTCCTGGGTCACGGCGAAGCCTCCTTGATCCGCTTTCCCTATATCCGATGACGCCCCGTACGTTCGGTTTCGTTCCTCCGGCGCCATACCATTTGACAAAACCGGCGGACCCCCCGAAGATTTCCTACAACCCATGAGCTACCACCTCACCGACTACCTCCAGGTCTTCCGCAGCCGCCGCATCGGGGTGATGGTGCTCGCCGGGTTCTCCTCCGGTCTGCCTCTCGCGCTCACCAGCGGCACGCTGCAGGCGTGGATGACGGTCGCGGGCGTGGACCTGCGCACCATCGGGGTGTTCGCCCTGGTGGGGATTCCCTACACGGTGAAATTCCTCTGGTCGCCCCTGATGGACCGCTTCGTCCCTCCCTGGATGGGCAGGCGGAGGGGCTGGATGTTCATGACCCAGGCGGCCCTATTGCTGGGCATCGCAACAATGGCGTTCGGGAACCCGATGGGGGCCCCGTTCGCGCTGGGGGCCGTCGCCCTCCTGGTCGCCTTCACCTCCGCCTCCCAGGACATCGTGATCGACGCCTACCGCACGGACGTTCTCCGCGAACCCGAGCGGGGCCTGGGCGCCGCCGTCTTCGTGACGGGGTACCGGATCGCCATGCTGGTTTCGGGCGCGCTGGCCCTCATCCTCTCGGAGCGGATCGGATGGAGGAACACGTACCTCCTGATGGCCTCCCTGATGGCCGTAGGGATCGCCACCTCGATGTTCGGGCCCGAACCGGAGATCCGGGTGGTCCCCCCGAAAACCCTCCAAGAAGCGGCGTGGGGTCCGCTCCGGGACTTCTTCTCCCGACGCGCGGCGGCGGCCTTGCTGCTGCTGATCGTCCTCTACAAGCTGGGCGACGCGTATGCGGGAACCCTCACGACGGCCTTCCTGATCCGGGGGGTCGGCTTCTCCCCCACCGATGTGGGAACGATCAACAAGGGGCTGGGCCTCGTCTCCCTGATCGCGGGCGCGATGTTCGGGGGGACCCTGATGGTGCGGCTCGGCCTCTACCGCTCCCTCCTGGCCTTCGGGATCCTCCAGGCGGTGTCGAACCTGTCGTTCATGGTCCTCTCCTGGGTGGGGAAGAGCTACGCGATGCTCGTCTTCACCATCGCCTTCGAGAACGTCTGCGGGGGGATGGGAACGGCGGCGTTCGTGGCGCTGCTCATGGCCATGTGCGACCACCGGTACACGGCGACCCAGTACGCCCTCCTCTCCTCGCTCGCGGCCCTGGGGAGGATCTTCGTGGCGCCGACCTCCGGCTACGTGGTGGAGTCGGTGGGATGGGCGATCTTCTTCCTTCTCACGACGGTGACCGCCCTTCCGGGCCTTGGGATGCTGTGGCGGTTCCGGGGGGAGATCGCGCGGCTGGAGAGCGAGCCGGCGAACGCGACCCGCTGAGGCCGCCTTCCTATCGGGAGGTTTCCGTGCGGCAGATGCGTTCGATCTTTTTCACGTAGGCGTCGGCGTCGAACTTCCTCCGGAGCCCCCGGTCGTTCATGTAGCGGACGGTCCCGAAGACCGGGCGTTCGCCCCAGGGACGGTCGTGCTTCCCGAAACACCAGGCGACGCCCGCATAGCCGTTCGGGTCCCTGCCGTCCAGTTCGTACTTGTTGTTCAGGACCAACGCGATGCGAAAGGCCTCCTCCGGCGTCTCGGACCACTCGAGGATCTTCTTCCCCCAGTACATCCGCATGTACCCGTGCATCCTGCCCGTGACGACCATCTCCTGCTGCGCGGCGTTCCAGTACGGGTCGTGGGTGCGCGCCTCTTCGAACTCCCGCAGACCGTAGAGGTACTCCCGCCGGTCCCTCCGGTGCTTGGCAAGCGTCTTCCGGCACCACTCCGGGAGAGCCTCCAAGCGGTCGTACCGGTCGTTGTAGGCAACGAAGTTCATGCTCAGCTCCCGGCGCACGATCAGTTCCTCGAGATAGGGTTCGCACCCCGGGCCGCCGGCCTCCATGACCCGCAATGCGATGGCGAGGGGGGAGATCTGCCCGAAGTGGAGGTACGGGCTCATGCGGGAGGTGCCGTCCGCTACCGGATCGTTTCTCGTTCCGGGGTAGTCGTCGAGCCGATTGGCGAGAAAGTCTCCGAGGAGGGCATTCGCCGCCTTCGATCCTCCCCGGGGACCCGCGGCAAACCGGGAGACGCTCCGGTCGATGGACAGGCGCGACAGGGCGCCGGCCACGTCCTCCAGGTCGAACCGGTCGACCCCCCGGAAAGCGGTCTCCTTCCGAAGAACCGTCTTCCCAACCGGCACAAGATACTCCTTGATCGTCTTGGACAACTTCCGCCTAAGCGTTGCAGCGCTGTACTCCTCCTTGGGTGAGGCAACCTCCACCGGAACGACCACGTCGCTTTCCACCTGGAGGAGCGGGCACTCGATGCGGGAGGCGGCCCGCTCCCGCCACTCCCGCTGGATCCTCGTGTATCCCCGATCGACGACGACGAGACAGGCGTCGCGGGACCATTCCACGGCTCCCTCGTCGGGAGAGCGGTGCTGGATCACCAGGTCGATCCCCCGCCGTTCGAGGGTGCGCCGCACCTCCCGCAATCCTTCGATCATGAACGCGTAGTGCCGCTCGTTCGCCTCGGGATAGCGGTCCGTGATCCCGAAGAAGACGTGAAGCGGCTTCCCGATCTCGTTGGCCGCCATCGCCGCATACTCGAGCGCATGGTTTTCCTCCGCCCGCTGGGAGGCCTGCATCCAGTACAGGACCCATTTCCCCTTCCGGATCGTCCCCCGGTTGAGGGGTTTCACCCTCCCTTCCCGCACCATCCGCTCCCGATTCATCGCACGGCCCCCTCCGCCGAGGGGGGGATCGTCCCGAACGTGCGTTCGAGGACCCCGCGGCGGTACGCGAAGATCCCTTCAAGCTGCGCGACGGTCAGGAGATGGTTCACAACTCTCCCGAGAGGACCGAAAGGAAGAGCGTAATGGACGAGGTCCACCATCTCCACGCCGCCCGCCGTCTCCCGGAAAAGGTGCTGGTGGTGCCAGAAGCGGTAAGGACCGAACCGCTGCTCGTCCACGAAGAGGCGGGGCTCGACGACGTGGGTGATTTCCGTCACCCACTCGATCGGAATTCCGAGGAAAGGCCGGATGCGGTACCGGATGATCAACCCGGGATACATCTCCTCCGCATTCCCCGAAAGCATTTCGAGCCTAAGCGAAGGAGGCGTGAGAAGCGGAAGGTTCCGGGGATTCGAGAAGAAGGACCAGGCCTCGGGAAGAGAGATCGGAAGGGACTGTCTTTCCCGGATCGCGGAAAGTCTCACGCCGCGTTCTCCCCCGTGGTGGCGGCCATCACCGGGAACCGGGTATCGCCAGCCGGTTCGGGGCCGCGGACGACCGGTTTGCCCGTCCGGGAAGCGATCGACCGCAGCATCCCCCGGAAGATGAGCCGGTGCAGAGGGGAGACTGCGGCCCAGTAGAGCATCCCCCCGAGGCCCTTGGGCACGAAGTAGGATCCCTGCTCGAGCATCACCGCTTTCGGGTCGACCCGCCGGATCCGGAAGACCAGAACGGCGCAACCGGGAAGGGCCATCTCCGCAACGAGCACGAGATGCTCTCCCGGCGATACGGACCGCACTTGCCAGAAATCCACCGAGTCTCCGGGACGAAGAACGGGCCCGTCCTCCCTCCCCTTGCGCATTCCGACCCCTCCCGCCAGCCGGTCTACGAACCCCCGCAAACGCCAGAGCCAGTCGGCGTAGTACCAGCCCGTTTCCCCCCCGATCCGCCCGATCGGCTCCCATGCCTCCTGCGGGGTCGCCTCGAGGACCACGCGGCGGCGGTCACCGAAAACCGTGCCGCCCGACCACCCCGCATCTCCGGGGAACGTGCTCTCCGGGGGCCTGTCCGCCGGTCCCTCCGCCGGTTCGACGATGTCCCGCCGGGAATTCGCCAGGGAGAGCCGGATCGCGAGCCGGCAATCGTGGAGTTCCTGCGGAACGAGGGCATGGATCCTGTCGTCCCGGCACACCACGCGGTTGCTCAACCCTTCCGCGAGGGGACGGGCCAGCGCGGCAGGCATCGGGGTGATCAGGTGGATCCAGTAGGAACTGAGGCGGGGCGTCAGGACCGGCACGGAGAAAATCAGGCGCCTCGGGAGCTTCGCCTCTTCGGCGTAGATCCGCATCAGGCGCCGGTACGTCACGACTTCCGGGCCGCCGATGTCGAAGGTGCCTCCCGCGGTTTCGGGAGCATCGAGGCAGCCGGAAAGATAGTCCAGGACGTTCCGGATCGCGATCGGCTGGCACTCCGTGTCCACCCAGCGGGGCGTGATCATGACGGGCAGCCGGTCCACGAGATACCTCAGGATCTCGAAGGACGCGCTCCCGGAGCCGATGATCATCGCCGCCCGCAGGACCGTGGCGGGCACGCTCCCGGACTGCAGGATTCTCCCGACCTCGTCGCGGGAACGGAGGTGCTCGCTCAGTCCCGGGCCGTCCTCCCCCAACCCGCCGAGGTAGATGATCCGGGAAAGCTGCGCCTCCTCGGCCGCCCGGACCATGTTCGCCGCCGCCTCCCGGTCGGCGCGGGAGAAGTCGCCCTGATGGGAGCCCATGGAATGGACGAGGTAGAAGGCGGCGGAGCATCCCGCGCACGCCCGCCCGAGCGTCTCGGGGTCGAGCACGTCCGCGCGCACCCTCTCCACCCCCGGATCCCCGGCCCAGGGGAACGCCTTCATTTTTTCCGGGGAACGGCCCGCCGCGCGCACGCGTACCCCTTTCTTCCGAAGGTGTGCGACGAGCCGGACTCCCACGTAACCCGTCGCGCCGATGACGAGGACCGGTTTTGGATCCATCGGGCGGATCTCCGTTGGTTTTTCCATTACACCGCGCGGAATCGAATCGAAGGCAGATCCACGGATAACCTAATGTAAAGATTGCCGGAAGAGGGAAAAAGTTTCCGGATGGAAACCAGAACCGCTAGATCGTCAGTCCGTCGCGGAGGGAATGGTAGGCAAGGAGAAACATCGACGCGTTCCAGGACTGTCCGGGCATCCCCATCGGTCTGCCGGTTTTCCCGTGGAACCACTCGTTGAACTGCCAGTGGTTGACCCGGTTCAGCGCCGCGATGTTCCGCAACTCGCGGACGGCGAGCTTCGTCTCCCCCTCCTTCGCGAGGGCCATCGCCCAGAAACAACCCGCATACGGCCACACCCCCCCGTTGTGATACTGGTACGGGGCATTCAGGTTGTGTCTGCCCATGTATTCCCGCCACTGCCTGGACCCCTTCCGGATGGGGTTGAGGGTCACCGGAACGGGGTACGATCCGTTCCGGCTCACCTCCTTCAGGTACCGGAGGATCTTCCGGTGCAGTCCTTCCTCGGGAAGGCCGAACAGGAGGGCAAGGGCGTTCCCGTACAGGTCGATGTCTTCTCCCCACGAGAGATAGCTCACGAAACTCAGATAATAGGATGTGGGCCGAACCTCCTTCCGGATCCTGCCGATCGTGTAGAACCGGTCGTCGCCGCTTTCCCGTCCGTTGGAGGAGAACGGGAAGAAGATCCGGTTGAACTGGTCTTTCGTCCGGTCGGCTCCCGAGAGACGGTACCGTTTCTTCACCCGGTACCAGAGGGCGTTGGAATACAGAACGTGGCCGCTGCGGGGCATGATGTCGGCCCAGTCGCTTGCCTCGTTCTGCACCAGGAGATTCCGGATCGGCTGCTCCTGGCACCGGAGCCAGGAAATCGCCTTCTCCGCCGGAGCGGCAAGGGCGGGAAGAAGCTTCCGGTCCCCGGAAAACCGGTCGTGCCAATCCAGGGAGACGAGCCACCACAGGGTGGAGTCGATGCAGCCGAAGTGCCAGAAGGTTGCCTCCCGCTTCTCCGGCCGGACGTAATTCGGAATCTGCCCGTTTTTCGCCTGGAACCTCGCCAGGGTGACCAGTCCTGCCCGGGCGGCCCGGAGGAGACGGCTCTCTCCGCTGGCGACCATCCCCAAGGCGCAGATGGACGCATCGCGCCCAAAAACGGTCCGATAGTTCCTCCCTTCCGCCTTCGGCGACGAGGCGCTCGCGTAAACGCCGTGGGGGGAGGAGTTCCGGAGCAGCAGTTCAACCGACTTGCGGTAGCATTCCTCGATCAGCGGGTCTTCCTCCCATCCCTTTTTCCGAAGGGAGGAGCGTTGCGGGGGGGTGGACCGGGCTGCCCCTTTCCGGGGCCGGGATGATGGTTCCGTCAACGATTTCCGTTCCGCCGGCGTCTTTTCGAAACGATATAGCACAGGGCCGCCGTCTTTTCCAGCACGATTCGCGAAGCCGGAGCGATGAATCCACCCGTCTCGCCGCTCCGGGCGACGGCTCCTTACGGGGTCACGAGGCCGACCGGGACGCGGAGAGCGTCTGGACCTTCCCCTCCTGCCTGTCCAACACTTCGTTTCCCTTTTTCATGCTCGACTGCCCGTCGAACAGGGCTCCCTCGGAAATCGCGAGTTTCGCCGCGCAGACCTCCCCGAAGACCTGCGCCTTCTCCTTCATCTCGACGATCTCCTCCGCCTCGATGTTCCCGTCGACCCTTCCCCCAATGATCATCCCCCGGGACCGGACGTTCCCCCGGATCTTCCCGGTCTCCCCGACGATGACCCAGTCCGCCCGGATATCCCCCTCCACGGTACCGTCGATCCGCACCGTTCCCTGGATCGCCAACTCTCCCGTGATCGTGGACTCGGCCCCGATGACCGTCTCGAGCTTCGTTGCGGTCTTCCGAAACATGATCACCTCCTTGCCAGGAATGAGGACGGATTCATGTGGCGCCCGTCCTTCCAGATTTCGTAGTGGATGTGGGGGCCCGTCGACCGCCCCGTGGATCCCGACCGAGCGATGGTGTCGCCCCTCTTCACGCGCTGTCCGACCGTGGCGAGGTTCTCCCGGTTGTGGGCGTAGGCGGTGCTGAACCCGTGGCCGTGCTCGATCACCACGACGTTGCCGCTGTTCATCGTCCAGCCGGAGAAGCTGACGATCCCGTCCGCGGTCACCTGGACCTCCGTCCCGGGGGGGATGGAGATGTCCACCCCGGTGTGGAGCTGCCGCGCCCCCGACTTCGGATGCTCGCGGAATCCGTAGCCGGAGGAGATGCGCCCTTCCGAGGGCCATCCGAGGGGCGTCGCCAGATACAGGTCCTTCTCCTCGAGGATGTATTTCTTGATCCCCGTGACGGATCGCATCGCCTCTTCGATCTGCGCCCGGAGCATCTCCATGTCGAGCGAGCCCGTATCCGCGAATTCCACCGTTTCGAGGACGTCCGTCTTCGACTTCAGGGAAAAAAGCTTCCGGAATTCCTGCTCCGCCTGCTTCAGGGAAACCATCGTCGATTTCAGCTCGAGGAATTGGGACGTGACGTACGAGAGCCGTTCCCTCATCTGGTAATATTCGACGGTGTGGACGGCGACCGTGAACAGGTAGACGACGCCGGCGAAAAACGAGAAGACGGAGAAGAGGATGCTCGCGAATGGAAGCCGGATGCTCAACGGTTTCGTCCGGGAATGGGGCACCAGCATGATCGTGATGGGTGTGAAAATCATCTTCAGGTAGAGCCTGACGCTACGCATCACGACCTCCTCTTTTCCCAATGTTTTCGTTCGGTCCGGGCAGATCGAGAAAATTTCCGGAATCCATTGGATATTCAGCAAGTTCCGTTCCGAATTCATTTCTCTTCCAACCCGCTGAAAACATTCCGTAATTTGACGAATGCCCCTGACAATTTCTGGCACTTTGGTGACAGGTCCCCCCAGGGGGTGTCAAAATTCCGTCTTGCGGGCTGGGGGGTTACGTTCCTTCACCACCGGGAGGGATTGCCCATTCTGCTCACGCGACGACGCCCAGATCCGCGAGCGAGGAGACCAGACGCTCGTAGCCCGTGTATCGGATCGCGTGAAGGTTTACTTTCGTCGCCCCCGCGACGTTCTCCTCGAGGTCGTCGATGAAGACGCACTCCTGCGGCCGGAGGCCGATCTTTTCCAGGGAATCCCGGTAGATCCCCTCGGCGGGCTTCATCGCCTTCACCTCGTACGAAAGGGTCACGGCGTCGAACAGACGGAAGACGTCGACGCGACGGATGTGGTAATCGAAATGCCACTCGTTCGTATTGGACAGGAGACCGAGCCGGTACGACCCCGAAAGCCCCCGGATCAGCCGGATGGTCGACTCGATGGGGGCGAAGATGGCGACAAAAGCCGCGAGGAACTCCTCTTCGGACATGGAAAGCCCGCACAGATCCGACATCCCGGAAAAAAACTCCCGCGACGAGATCACCCCGGATTCGTAGCGGCGCGGCAGCCCCGACCCGGCGACGAGGGCGGCCATCTCCTCGAGGGTCTTGTCGGTCCGTTCCCGAAGACTCCGGAAGAAGATGCCGGTGTCGACGGAGTGGATGACGCCCCCGAAATCGAAGATGACTCCCTTGATGGCCGGTTCCATCGAACGCCCGTTCATGTGGGAAACTCCTTTCGGTCCGCACGGGATCCCGTGAAGTGCTCGCGCACCAGGGTCTCCGCGATTTCCATGGAGGAAGTGAAGGCCGGCGAGATCGGGTTCAGGATGTGGATCGCGTCCCCGTCGGCGATCACCTGGAAGTCCATGACGAGTTCCTTCGTCTTCCAATCGACCAGCTGCGCCCGGATCCCCACTTTTTCCGACGGCTCGATGTCCGAAGGGGACAGGGTCTTCACCAGCCGGGCGGCGTCCCGGAAGAAGACCCGGCTGCTGTATTTGCGCGGCTCCGTGAGCGCGACCTGCCGGAACTTCGGGTTCCGGAGGAACAGGACGACGTCGGAGAGGGCGATGGACGCCCCTTCCCGGTCGATCCCCGAGAGGATGCCGTAGTTCTCCCGCCCGAAGGCCGGGATGGCGGTCGGGCCGAGATGCACCTCCCCGTGGACGTCGCTGCTGAAGTGGACGCCGAGGAACGGGTTCCGGATGTCCGGAACCGGGTAGATGTTCCCCCGGACGGTATGGGAGAGCCCCTTCCGCAGCTTCCGGTAGATTCCCTTGAACGGGATCAGGCGGTACCGCCGGCCCACGCCGAAGAGGTGCGCGACCCGGTCGCAGTGCGCGCCGGCGGCGTTCACGAATTTCCGGAACGAGATCTTCCCCCGGCTGGTGACCGCCGTCCCGGAGCCCTTTACCCCCAGAAACCGGCAGCCGGTGACGATCGTCGCCTTCCCCGCCGTCGTAAGCTCCCTCCGGAGGCTGTCGAGGACGGCCGCGGGGTCGACGCAGGCGGTGTCATGGGAAAACAGAGCCTTTCCGACGGTTCGCGCGTTCGGCTCGATTTCGGCCAGGTGCGCCTCGTCGATCATCTCCACCCTCGCCCCGTTCGCCGTCGCGCGGCGGAAAAGTTCGTCCAGCACGGGAAGCTCCCCCTCGTCGCGCGCGACGATCACCTTCCCGTTCTCCCGCAGCGGCAGCCCCATCTCCCGGCAGTAGTCCCGCATCCGGAAGTTCCCGTTGAGGCACGACCTCGCCCTCAGGCTTTCGGGGGCGTAGTAGATCCCCGCGTGCAGAACGCCGCTGTTGCGCCCCGAGGCGTGCCTTCCTATGGCATCCTCCTTCTCGACGAGGACGACGTTCTCCCACCCCGCCGAAACCAGGCTGCGGGCGAGGGTCAGGCCGATGATCCCTGCCCCCGCGATGAGCACCTCCGCCTTCTCCGGCACCATCGCTGCCCCTATCGGCCCGGGCGGCAGACCACCGCCCGGCTACTCCCCGACCACCTGGACGATGATCTCCCGCCTTCTTTCCCGGTTGTCGAAATCGAGGAAGACGATCTGCTGCCAGGTCCCCAGGGCCAGTTTCCCCCGCAGCAGGGGGACGGTGATCGACGGTTTGAGGAGGGCCGCCCGGACGTGGGAAAAGCCGTTCCCGTCTCCCCAGCGCCGGTCGTGCTCATAGGTCGCCTTCTGGGGAACGATCTCCTCGATCACCCTCGCGAGGTCCCGGAGAACGCCCGACTCGTACTCGATCGTGGTGATGGAGCACGTGGAACCGGGACAGAATGCGGCGACGATTCCGTTCGCGAGACGGGAGCGGCCGGCCGCGGCGGCCACCTTCCCGGTGATGTCGATGATGTCGCAGAACCCTTTCGTCGTGAGGGAAAACGTTTCCGTGAATACCATGTCCTTCCCCGTGTGTTATATTCTGTACTCCATATACCACGATCCCACGGGCGCCGGAACCGGCGCACCGTTCGACGCCGTGATTCCCGCACGGGAAGCGGAGCGATGTCGTTCCGGGCGGTACGGGATCCCAAGGGGCATCATGGCAGAGCCGAACCAGACGAAGGGGCTGTACCGCAACGCCATCAGCTTCTTCGGCGCCTACGTGGCGATCATCAGCGTCTTCCTCATCCTCTTCTCCTTCCTGCTGATGTTCAGCTTCAAAGCCCACAGCCCCTACATCGGGATCTTCACCTTCCTGGTCTTCCCCGCCTTCTTCACCCTCGGGGCCGTCCTGTTCCTCTACGGGATGCGGCGGGAGAGCATCCGCAGGCGGCGCATGGGCGTCGACGAGGCCCTCCCCTACCCCCGGCTCGACCTGAACGATCCCGCGACCCGGACGAAGTTCAGCTACGCCGTGCTCGGAGGCTCGTTCCTCGCGATCCTTCTCGCCTTCATCTCGTACCACGCCTTCCTCTACACGGAGACCGTCTCCTTCTGCGGCCAGCTCTGTCACACGGTGATGGAGCCCGAGTTCGCGGCCTACCAGGGCTCCCCCCACGCGCGCGTTCCGTGCGTGGATTGCCACGTCGGCTCGGGCGCCTCCTGGTACGTGAAGTCCAAGATCTCCGGGGCGAGGCAGGTCCTCGCGGTGTTGGCCAACTCGTACCCCAGACCGATCCCCACCCCGATCGAGAACCTTCGTCCCGCACGGGAGACGTGCGAGGAGTGCCACTGGCCGGCGAAGTTCTTCGGCACCCAGCTGCTGCAGATCCCCCATTTCCGATACGACGAGAAGAACACCCCCGAGCAGATCAGCCTGGGGATCAAGACGGGCGGGGGGAGCGGGAAGATCGGGGAGAATGCCGGCATCCACTGGCACATGATCACCGAGAACAAGGTCACCTACGTCGCCCTGGACAAGCAGCTCCACGACATTCCGTGGGTCAAGGCCAGCCGCACCGACGGCACGGAGGACGAATTCGTCCGCCTCGATTACCAGGGCGATCCGGGGCAACTCGTCAAGATGCCGAAGAAGGAGATGGACTGCATGGACTGCCACAACCGCCCCACGCACATCTACGAGCCCCCCGAGGCGGCGGTGGACAAGGCGATGGCGTCCCATCTCATCTCGCGCACCCTTCCCTGGGTGAAAAAAACCGTCGTGGACGCCCTCGTCGTGGAGTATCCGAGCCGAGCGAAGGCGCACGAAGGGCTTCGCAGCGACATCGTGGGCTTCTACCGGAACCGATACCCGGAAGTTTATAAGGCCCGGAAGGCGGACGTGGAGCAGGCCGTCGAAACCGCCATCACCATTTACGACCGGAGCGTCTTCCCGGACATGAACGTGAACTGGAAGACGTACTCCTCGAACATCGGGCACCGGAACTGGCCGGGCTGCTTCCGGTGCCACGACGGGAAGCACGTCGCGAAAAGCGGGAAGGTCCTGACCACGGAATGCTCGATCTGCCACACGATGCCGGAGCGCGGTCCCCTGACGCCCCTCGGGGCGATGATGCCGGGTCCCAAGATGAAGTGGCACCCGATGGACCTGGAGGGGAAGCACGCCGAGACCTTGTGCAGCGACTGCCACGCCGCCGGCTACCGTCCCCCGATCGATTGCGCCGAATGCCACAAGATCCAACCTTCCGCTCCCATGATGTCGTCCATGGGGTGCGGCGACTGCCATCCAAAGAAGGGCGAGGTGCAGCCGGTCGCGTCCTGCCGGGAATGCCACCAGGCCCAGTCCGGCCTGCACCGGAAGGGGGAGCACCCGGACCTCTCCTGCACGGAGTGCCACCGCCCCCACGCCTGGGCGGTCGAAGGCCGCGAACCCTGCCTCGCGTGCCACGAAGAGATGAAAGACCACAACAAGGAGGAGGGGGCGTGCGCCGGTTGCCACGATTTTCGGGGAAAGGCGGCCTCGGGCGCGGCACGGCCCGGATAGCGGGTTTCCACAAGCCCGGACGGGACCGAGAACGGTCATGATCCCCTACTTCGAGCAGCCCGTCCTTCCCCTCGGGCCGGTGAAAATCCACGCCTTCGGCGTTTTGGTCGCCGCCGCCATGCTCCTGGGCATTCAGATGACGCTTTCCCGCTGCCGGAAGCTTTCCCTGGACCCCGACCTCTGCGCGGACCTTCTCTTCTGGATGCTGATCGCCGCGTTCGTATCGGCTCACCTGTTCGCCGTGTTCGCCTATTTCCCCGGGGAAGTGGCGAACAATCCGCTGATGCTCCTGAAGATCTGGGAAAACATCAGCTCCTACGGAGGGATCATCGGGGCGTTGCTGGGGGTCTGGCTGTTCTTCCGGTGGAAATCGCCGCCCCTTCCGTCCGGCACCGGATGGAAGTATCTCGACGTCATCGCGTTCGCGTTCCCTTTTGCGTGGGCGATCGGACGGCTGGGCTGCACGGTCGCGCACGACCACCCCGGGACGGTGACGAATTTCCCGCTGGGAGTGAGCCTTTCGACGCCGGAGGCGAGGGCGTACATCGCCTATTTCTACGGGGCGGCCGGAAGAGCGGCCGATCTTCCGGAAGCGGGAAGACTGGCCGGCATGGGATATCACGATCTCGGGTGGTACGAGTTCCTCTATACCCTCGGCATCATCGTTCCGGCGTTTCTCGCCCTCGATCGGAAGCCCCGCAGGACCGGGTTCTACCCGACGGTGTTCTTCCTCCTGTACGTCCCGGTCCGCTTTTTCCTCGACTTCCTTAGGATCAGCGACGCGCGTTACGCGGGGCTTACCTTCGCGCAGTACGCGTCGATCGCGGGGCTCCTCGCGGCGGGATACGTGTTCTTCCGGAAAGGCAGGTTCCGCTCCCCCTGAAGAGAGTCCTTCCTTCCTCCGAAGACCTACGGGCCGGCCCCGGGGTGCGGATCTCCCGGGCCTAAAACAGGTACAGCCGGACGATCGCGAGGAACGCCCCCACCAGCGCCCCGACGATGGCCCCGTTCAGCCGGATGTACTGGAGGTCCGATCCCACCTTTTCCTCGATCTGGGCCGACAGGTCGACATCGCGAAGCTTCTCGAGGCTCCCGCGCACCATCTCCCCGATGTAGGCGTGGCGCTTCCGGACGAGGTCCACGGCCGTCTCGCGGATCCAGGCATCCAGCCTCGTCTGAAGAACGGGGTCACGGGCGAACTCCTCCAATCGCTCGTTCAGGAAACTCCGCATCATCGAGGTGATCTCCGAGTCGGGTCGGTCGAGCTGGTCCGAAACCGTCGCCTTGAACCGGCCAAGGACCTTCCGAAGGAGATCCGCCGCGTCGGTGTTCTCGACCAACCGGGCCTGCAGGGTGGTCACCGCGGAAACCGCCTCCGCGTCCCCGGCGGAAAGGGATTGCGCGAAACCGAGGAGCATGCCGTCCAGCCTCTTTCGCACCGGGTGCTCCGGGTTCCCCTTCGCGTCCCGTACGAAGACGGAAAGATTGTCCAGGAGGGCCCGGGCAACCGCCCGGTCGTCGATGAGGTCCACCGCCTCGGCGATTTGGAGGACCACCTTCCGGTGGATGCCGCCCTCCTTGTAGGCGTCAAGCGCCTGCCGGGAAAGCCTTCGGAAGAGCCCCTCGGTCTCGGGGTCTGCGAGGGAACGGTCGAGCGACGCGAGCAGGAGGTCCCACACGGCCTCGTGGTCCCTGCGCGCGATCGCCCCCTCCATCCATCTTCCCAGCGGGGTCGCCAGATCGACGCCCCTCACCTGGTCCTTGAGCGTCCGGGAGAGGAATTCCGCCACCTCCGGTCCGTCCAGCCCTTCAGCGATTTTTCCCAGCAGGTCGCGGAGCACCACAAGCAGCTTCTCCCGCCGGGAGACGGCCCCCAGGTATTCCAGGAGGGCCCGGGAGGCGGAGAACCGCCCGAGATGCTCCTCGACGACCGAGGGGGAGAGCCAGCGGTTCTGCACCATGTCCGCGATGCCGTCGACGATCCGGGCGCGGTTCCTGACGATGATGTTGGTATGCCTGCGGATCACCGGGATCCGGACCTCGCGGAACAAAGCCGTCACCGCGAACCAGTCCGCAACCCCGCCGACCGTCCCGGCCTCGAACGCCGATGCCGTAACGACCCAGAACGGCCCCCGGATCCACCCCTGGTGAAGCATGATCTCCAGGGCCGTGAACCCGGCCACCGCGATCCCGAGAGAGACGGGGCCGAGCCGCCTGCCGGAACGAATGCTTCCCTCCCCCGCGTTTCCTCTCCGCCTGCGGAAGGGCCGGTCTACAGCAGTGCCTTCAGGGCGGCGAGGACCGCGTCGTAGTCGGGTTCCGTCCCTACCGCTTTGACGTGCTGGACATAGCGCACCACGTCCTTTGCATCGACGACGAAAACGGAGCGGGAAAGGAGCTTCGTCTCCTTGATCAGCACGCCGTAGGCCGAACCGAAGGAGCGGTCCTGGTAGTCGGACAATACCTTCACCCGGTCCACGCCTGCCGCGGCGCACCACCGCTTCTGGGCCATGGGAAGATCCATGCTGATGGTCAGAACGACCACGTTTTCCTGCAGGTTCGCCGCCTCCTGGTTGAAGCGGCGCGTCTCCGTGTCGCAAACCGAGGTCTCCAGCGATGGGACAGAGGCAATCACCTTCACCTTTCCCCGGAAGTCCCCCAGCGTCACCGGCGCTAGCGCGGCATCCACCACCCGGAAATCGGGGGCCTTGTCCCCGACGCGGATCTCCGGCCCAAGCAAGGTCAGCTGCTTCCCTTTCGACTCGATGATTCCTTTCCGCTCCTGCATCGACTCCTCCTATCGAAAACGTCGTCTATCGCCCGGTAACGTGCCCTTGACAAGGACTTCCCGTCACGCGGCCGTCGCTTCCATCTCTTTCGTGTATTTGCCGAAACGCGCCGCGCCGTTGCACCGCGCCCGATGGCGGAAGGCGCCCTGGGCGGCCGTGACGTTCGCCGGATTTCCCCGCCACGTTTTGAGGACCGGCTCCTGAAGGGCCCGCCCGTAGGAAAAACTCATCTCCCAGGGGTGCCCGCCCAGGGCGTTCATGGCGCTAAGATGCATCGTGGCCTGTTCCGGGCTCTGGCCGCCGGAAAGGAAGACGATCCCGGGAACGGCGGAGGGGACGGTGCGGCGCAGCGTGCGCACGGTGGCCTGGGCCACCTCGGCAACGTCCGCCTGCGGCAGGCACTCCTTCCCGGAAAGGACCATGTTCGGCTTGAGTAAAGTCCCTTCGAGCGCGACGCGGTGGGCAAGCAGGGCGGAAAACACGAGGTTCAGGGTGGCGGTGGTCACCTCCTCGCAGCGCCCGATCGTGTGGGAGCCGTCCATGAGCACCTCGGGCTCGACGATCGGAACCAGACCGGCCTCCTGGCACAACGCCGCGTAACGCGCGAGGGCGTGGGCGTTCGCCTCGAGGC